>CAYLJT010000014.1:0-26363 GCA_964383995.1 uncultured Polyangiaceae bacterium | reverse complement strand
CTTGCGCCGCAATCGGGCGCGGGAGAGCGAAGGGCCACCGCACTTCGGAAAGCCGGTGGCCGTGCAGGTGGGGACCTTGGCGCTCGGCGCCTTCGCCTTGGCCTGGCTGCTGTTCCACGGCGTGCCCGAGCTGCTCGATGAGGCCTTTGCGGCCCGCCGGACGACCCCCCATGAGCTGGGAGAAACGCCGTTTTTTGCGGCCATTTTCGTCTTCGTCAACATCCACCACTACTTCATGGACTACGTCATTTGGCGCCGCGAAAACCTGGAGATGCGCTATTTGAGAGCCCCGTGACGCCGCGGGGCGGGCTGCGGCCGCTCGCGCGAGCGAATTAAGCAGGTGACGAACGGCGCGCGCGCGGGATAACGTGTCGTCCTCATGGCGAAAGACGGGCACGACCGTAAGAAGAAAAGGGCGCAGCAGAAAAAGACAACCGCCGCCGGAGCAGCGCCTCCCAAGGCCTCGGAGACCTCGGAAAAAGAGCTGAAAACGAAGGCCGAAGAGGCCCAGGCGAGCGCCGACGACGAGGCGCCGGCGGCCGCGCCCGACGAGGGCGACGAGCCCGAAGACGCGGCGGAGGAAAAAGAGGCGGACAAGGCGGAGGACGATGTCGAGCCCCTGCCCGAGGCGCACATTCCGCCCGCCCCCCACCCGGTCGGAGCGGCCTGGGCCCAGCCCGTCTTCAACTTCGATAAGAAGTGGACCCTCTTCGAAATGCGCCTGATCACTGCGGTGCTCCTGACCGAGCTGTTCGCGCTGGTCATGTGGGTATTCCTGGGCGGGCTCGCGGCCCCGCCGGACTCGGGAAATGCCGCTGGTACGGTGTTTCGTGTGGTGGTCGGGGCCACGGCGTTCGGCTGCGCCGGCTGGTTTGGCAGCAGGACGATGCCTGAGTCGAAGCGCAACGTCATTGCCGTGGTGGGCCTGTTGCTGGGCGGGGCGCTTGCCCCCCTGTGGCGCGACGTCGGCGTAAGCTACTTCGTCAACCTGCGCGGTTGGCTCCAAGAAGGGTCGCTGCTCACGCTGATGGGCGGCCTGCGCGGGGTCGCCACGCGACTGACCCTCTGGCTCGCTCTGCTCGGCGCCTCCCTGGCGACCGGTGCGGGAAAACACATTCACGTCGACCTCCTCTTTCGGCTCCTCCCGATTCGTTTGCGCATTCCCGCCGCCATGACGAGCGCGTGTGCGGCGGCGTTGATGTGCATCTCCGGCGCCTGGGGTTTCTTCGACCACATTGCCATCGAGTCCTACGGGGCGAAGGCAGACGCGAGCTCGAGCGAGAAAGTCGCGATCGTCGCCGAGGGCATCGAAGATCACCTGGGCCTCGCGTGGCACCAAGTAGGCCTTGATTTGCGCAGCCTTCCGAGGGTCGTCGTGGGGATTCCGTACGACGGATGGATGAGCGCAGCGGATTGGAACACCTGGGTGGACGACGCGTTCGGCGACGATCACCCGAAGGAAGAGCTGCAAAACCTGTACGCTCCGCCGAGCTCGGGCCACCACCTTCCGCTCGTCGTCTCCCCCCGGGGCGAGTCGACCCGCGGAATCCTGGTGCACGACCTCAGCTTCGTATTTCCGTTTGGCCTCCTCGCCATCGGCTTGCGCTTCCTGATTCGTGCCCTCTTGACGCTCAGCGGACACCTCTCGGTGGATCCCGATGAGGCGCACCGCGAAGAGCTCAAGCGCACCGAAGGCGCCGCCGTGGAAGGAGGCGTGTGATGGGCTTGCTCCTCGTCATTGCCGTCCTCGCCCTGGCCTTGTTGGGCACGCCCCTCTTCGCGATCATGGGGGGATCGAGCGAGCTGCTCTGGCTCACGCACGACAACGAGAACCTCCAGCACTTGCGCTTCATCGCACCCAACGTGCTCGAAGAGCGTTTTGCGGGCTCACCGATCTTGGTGACCATCCCGCTCTTTACCTTCGTCGGCTACATGATGGCCGAATCGAAGGCGCCGGATCGCATCGTGCGCGCGGCTTCGGCCTTCCTTGGCTGGATGCCGGGTGGCCTTGCCATGGTGTGCATCTTCGCGAGCGCCTTCTTTACGACGCTGACCGGCGGTAGCGGCGTGACCATCGTCGCGATCGGCGGCATCTTGTACCCCGCCCTCAAGAAGCAAGGTTATCCGGATAGCTACGCGCTCGGGCTCGTCACCACGGGCGGTTCCCTTGGCCTCTTGCTCCCGCCCTCCCTACCCATCCTGGTGTACGCCCTGGTCGCGGGCATCGACTTCAACGCGGCCTTCAAGGCGGGGCTCATTCCCGGCTTTTTGATCATGGCTTTGCTGGCCGTCCACGCGATCTACGTGGGCACGAAGTACAAGGTGCCGAGGTCCGCGCCGAAGCTCAGCGAAATGGGCAAGGCCATTTGGCTGCTCAAGTGGGAGCTCGGGGCTCCGGTCGTCATCCTGGGGGGCCTCGCCACGGGCCTGACCTCGCTCGACGAGAGCGCCGCGATCACGGCCGTCTACACGCTCATCGTCGAGGTGTTCATCCACAAAGACCTGAACCTGAAAGAGGACATCCCGCGCGTTGCCAAGGCCTCCATTTCGCTGGCGGGCGCTTTGATCCTCATCCTATCGATGGCGAACGCGCTCATCAACTTCGTGGTCGATCAGCAGGTCCCGGCGCGGGTCCTCGACTTCGTGCTCAACATGGGGTTGACCGAGACATGGCAGTTCCTCGTTGTGCTCAACATCTTCCTGCTCGTGCTCGGGATGTTGATGGAAGGCTTCAGCGCCATCCTGGTGGCGGTGCCGCTGATCTTGCCATTCGCGGCGAGGTTCAACCTGCACCCGTTCCACCTGGCGATGATGTTCCTGCTCAACCTCGAAATCGCCTATTGCGCGCCGCCCCTGGGGCTCAACCTGTTCATCGCGAGCTTCCGCTTCGAAAAACCGCTCGTCTCCCTCTATCGGATCGTGCTGCCGTTCACGGGCATCCTGGCGATCGGCCTGGCCATCGTGATGTATATCCCACCGGTGGCGACGGTGCTCATCGACTCGGACATCGAAAAGGCCTACGCCGACGCGGAGCGGGACCGGGAGATACCGCGGGCGGCCTGGCTGCTCCAGTGCGTACAGGAAGACCGCTCGAACCCCCTGCCTTGCAGCGAGGCCGACAAGAAGAAATTCGGAGAGGACGGCACGACGAACCCGTATCTGCCCGCCGAGCCGACGCCCGCGCCCGAAAATCCGACGCCTACGCCCGAGAGCCCCGGAGGCGAAGAAGAGGACGACCTCTTCAAGCAGATGATGGGCGGCGGTGACGCGGACGGGGGCGCCCCCGAAAAACCGAAGGAGCCCGCCGGCGACTCCGAGGACGACCTGTTCAAGAAGATGATGGAGCAATAGGCTCCCCCGCCACCTTCGTCCCGCGCCTTCGGTCGCCGCGGCCCGCTACGGGCCGCGGCTCACCCCCCCTCGCCGCGGTCACCGTAGTGCCACCGAGGGGACATTTTGTGTCCATGGGAACGCCGTAGAAGTTCCGCCAAAGCCCTGTTAGGCTTAAGACTTCGGGCGCATCCTGGCTGAAATTTTACGCGCATGGCCAGCAGCTTCTGCGCTCGAAACCAAAGGAGAGACCGCATGGGTGCTCGTCGATTGGCTTTCAAAGGGCTTGGGCTTTGTCTCTTGGGCGGAGCGTTGGTGGTCGGAGTTGGGCCTGGGTGTGGGCGGGACGAGGAGGGACCGACCAACACCTCCAGCACGACCACGACGTCGGTGACGACCAGCGATGCCACCACCTCCACGGGTTCGGAGGGCGGCATGGGCGGCATGGGCGGCTCCGCCAACACGGGGGGCATGGGCGGCGCTGGCGGATCGGCGAACACGGGTGGCATGGGTGGCACGGGCGGTGGCGAATGTGGCGTGCCGGAAGACTGCCCGCCCCCCGTCGACGAGTGCAACCTGGCGACCTGCGACAACGGCCAATGCGGTACCGCGTTCGTCGATCAGGGCACGCCCTTGGCCGACCAGATCGTGGGCGATTGCAATGTCGTACAGTGCGACGGCGCGGGCTCCACGGAGGACGCCGCTGATGACAACGACCTTCCGGATGACGCCAACCCGTGCACCATCGAAGGCTGCGACATGGGTCAGGTCACGACCGCAAACGTGAACGCCGGCACCTCCTGCGGCGTGTCGCTGGTGTGCGACGGAAACGGTCAGTGCGTGGGCTGCGTGACGGAAGCTGACTGCCCCGGGAGCAACTCCGAGTGCGCCCAGAAGACGTGCACCATGGGCGTCTGCGGCGTCAACTTCGCTGCGGCGGGGACCGTCTTGGCGCAGCAAATGGCGGGCGATTGCAAGACGGACGTGTGTGATGGTCAGGGTGGCACGACCACGACGACCAACGACAACGACCTTCCCATCGACAACGTCGACTGCACGCAGGACCTCTGCTCGGGCGGCATGATTCAGCACCCGCCCATGGCCATGGGCACGGCCTGCAACGACGGCGGCGGTAGCATCTGCGACGCCGCGGGGACCTGCGTGCCCTGCACCTTGCCGACCGAATGTCCCGGACAAGACACGGCTTGCAGCACACGAACCTGCATCGCCGGGCAGTGCGGCGTTTCGCTCACCGCGGCCGGCACCCCCGTGCCCGGACAACAGCTCGGCGACTGCAAGCTCATGAGCTGCGACGGTCTGGGCAACACCGTGACCACCAACGACGACAACGACGTGCCGGTGGACGGCGTCACTTGCACACAGGATCTGTGCACCGCAGGTATGCCCTCGAACCCACCCGCGGCGGTCGGCACGCTGTGCGCCCAGGACGGCGGGCGCGCCTGCACGGCCGCTGGCGTGTGCAGCGAGGTCGTCACCACGCTGCGGGTCGGTAGCGGCGCGGCGGCCCTCACCAGCGCGTCCACGGCGCTGTTCGTCGACGTCCGGTTTGTCTCGGACGGGACCATCGTTCCCTTGCCGCTGAACCCGGTGCCCCTCCCGGTCGCCGCGGCGGGTGGAAACCTCCCCATCACGCTCTCTGGAACCTCCACGCTGGAAGGTCTCTTGAGCCGCTCGGTCAACGGGAGCTTCATCGTCTTCGGCGGCTACGGCACCGCCCCGGGCGCGGCGAGCGTGTCCACGACGTCGGCCGCCACCGTCAACCGTGTCATCGCGCGCATCGACGCTCTCGGCAACGTCAACACCACGACGGCCCTCACGGCAGCCTTCTCCGGCAGCAACATCCGCTCGGCGGCGACCGTCGATGGCACCGCGTTCTGGGCAGCAGGCAACGCCACCGTCGCCGCCAACGCGGGCGTCCAGTACGCGCTGCTCGGTCAGACCACCAGCACGCAGGTCCTTGCGACACCGAGCAACGGCCGCGCGGTGTTCATCGACGGCGGGCAGTTGTACGGCTCCTCCGGCTCCGCGAACTTCACCTCGGTCTACACGGTGGGCGCGGGTCTACCCACGATGACGGGTCAGACGGCGACCATCCTCGCCGGCCTGCCCACGACGAACGCGAGCCCCTGTCAGTTCGTCTTCTTCGACTTGATCGCGGGGGGCGTCGGGCCGGACACGGTCTACATCGCCGATGACCGCTCGCTCGCTGCGGGCGGTGGCATCCAGAAGTACACCTTCAACGGTGCGACTTGGACCTTGGCGCAGGTCCTGTCCACGGGCTTCGCCACGGGCGTTCGCGGGCTCACCGGCTTCTTGAGCAACGGCGCGGTCGTGCTCGTGGCCACCACCACCGAGACCAGCGCCAACTTCTTGATGAAGTACATCGACGACGGCTCCGGCGTCGGCACCGCCGTCCAGCTCGCCCAAGCGCCCATGAACACGGTGTTCCGCGGCACCTCCCTGGCGCCGCAATAGCCGCCCTGGAACGGCGCGGACCGTCACGCGGTCCGCGCACCTGCCCATGGGTGGTGGATCGTTGAACCAGGGGGGGCACGATCATCCCCGCCCGGATTCCAGCATCAGCAAAACCCCAAACGCGCACATGGTGCGCGCAGTCGGACCATGTGTCCCACATGGCTCCTTTTTGCGGCAGATTGCGGTCAAAAATGGTCACCGTGGGTGGGTCAACGAAGGACCACCCAGGTTGGCCCGGGTCGTGCTGAAGGGAGGTTCGTTCCGTCCTACCAGGAGTTTTTCAATGTCGCAGTTTGGCTGGAAGCTCGCTCTCCTCGTGACGTCGGTCGCCGCTCTCCCCCTCTCCGGTTGTGTCAGCAGCCCCGATGCGACGCTGGAAGCGGACGGCGCCGGCGGGGAAGGTGGCGGAGCCAGCACGGGCTCGGGCGAGATGGTGTGCGTGCCTGGTAAGGTCGAGACCTGCCCCTGTGCAGGCGGCGGCAGCGGTGTCCAGGCGTGCAACGAGGACGGCACCGGTTTCGAGGCCTGCGAGTGCGGCGACGGCAGCACCACCTCGTCCACCAGCGGCGGCGGTGAGATCGACCCTTGCGGCGATGGCGTCTGTATCGACGACGGTGAGGACTGCCACTCCTGTCCTCTCGATTGCGGCACCTGCGCGCCGTGTGACCTCGCTCCTTCCTGCGCCAACGCCGAGATCCCTCCGGCCTCGATGCCCCACGAAGGTAGCCTGGACGTGACCCTGGAAGAGCTCAACGCGGACGCCATTCAGGGCCGCATGGAAAAAGCGATTCAGGAAGGTGGCCCTGGCGTGCGCGTGCTCGCCGCCGCGCTGTCTGCGCCGATGGCCGACGAGAACCCCTTGGTTACGCGGCTGCGCGAGGTGTTCGACGCCAACCCCAAGGCGACCGCGGCCCTGCGCCGCGGCCTCGGCAAGACGAGCATGGTGTCGCCGACCCTGTACGCACAAAACTTCCCTCCGCTGCTCCCCAACCACACCACGTTGGCCAAGGAATTTCCGGGTGGAACCATGGAATGCGGCGCGCCGCTCTTGCGCCTGCGCGTGGCCTCGGTGACCGTGCACGAAGAGGACGACGACTTCGCGAACGACATCGTTTACTGCTCGGTCATGACCGAAGCCGCGGCGGGCGCCGAGGTCCGCGTCACGCCGCAGACGCCGAACCTGGACGAGGGTGACAGCTTCGCCTTCCCGATCGAGGCGGGCATCATGTGGGGTCAGCTCGGTCCCAAGACGCCGGGCGGCAACATGCTCGTCACCTACGACTGCTTCGAAGCCGACAGCAACAGCGGCTACCAAGACTTGATCAACTCCATCGGCGCCGCGGCCTCGGACATCGGCGGCCTGGTGGGTGGCACGTACGGTTGGGTGCTCGAGGCCGTTGGCGCTCTCGCTCCCGTCGTTTCGGGTGCCATCGCCCTCGACGCCGACGACCACCTGTTCAACGCGACCCAGACCATTCCGCTGGAACAGCAGCTCGACATGACGAACGGTCGCTACTGGTCGGTGCGCCGCTCGGGCACCCACTACCTGTCCGATTGGGACTGGGAGCTCCGCGTCGAGGCCTGGGGCTGCGCGGAGTACGGTAACCTGTAAGAACCTCGCGGCGCCCCTTTCCTCGGGCGCCGGAGCCGCGTAGTCTCCCTTGTCATGGGACCTAGCCCGCGCACCCAAACCGCTGTTCGCTTCGCCGTTGGTCTGTCCGTCGCGTGGGCGCTCGCAGCGGGCAGCCTGGGGCCCGCCTGCTCCGCCACGAATGACGCTCCTCCGCTCGGTGAGAGCTCCGGCGCGGGCGGCGCGGGCAGCGGGAATGGCGGCAACGGGGGCGACGACCTCACGGTAGGTAGCGGCGGTGGCAGTGGTGGTTCCACCCCCGTCGATCCGAAGACCTGCGCCGAGGCCGCCCAAGCCAAGAGCTACGTCGGCTGCGACTTCTGGCCGACGGTCACCGACAACATTGTTTGGCCAACCTTCGACTTCGCGGTGGTCGTCGCCAACGCCGGAACGAGCCCCGCCGACGTGGTGGTGACCCGGCAAGGGAACGTGGTGGGCAGCGCGACGGTGGCCGCGGAGAGCCTGGCCACCATCTACCTTCCTTGGGTAGACGAGCTGAAATCGACCCAGGTCATTTTCGGCTGTGCACCGACGTCGATCAAGACCCAAACGGTGCGCGCCGACGGCGGCGCCTACCACCTGACCTCCACGGTCCCGGTCACCGTCTACCAGTTCAACGCCATCGAGTACGCTGGGGTCGGAGGCCCGGCCGGTAAAGACTGGTCTTCCTGTCCTGGAAGCTCGTGCCCGGGCGTGGGGTGCTTCTCGTTTACCAACGACGCCTCCCTGCTCCTACCCAGCACAGCGGCCACCGGGACCTACCGCATCTTCGGCATGCCACGTTGGCTCGACGACGAGACCAGCTTCGAATACCCGCCGTACATCGCGGTCACCGGCCTTCTGGACAGCACGGCGGTCACCGTCAAACTGTCTTCCACCGCGTCCGTAGCCGGCGGCGCCGGCGTGGCGAGCGGCGGCCCCGGCTCGCTCGTGACCTTCGGCCTCAACGCGGGCGACGTCGTGGAGCTGGTCGGCGGCATGGGGGCCGATCTCAGCGGCTCGCTGTTGACCGCGAACCAACCTGTCCAGGTCATTTCTGGAATTGCTTGCTCCAACGTGCCGAGCGCAGCGGACGCCTGTGACCACCTGGAAGAAACGGTTTTTCCCGCGGAAACCCTGGGAAAACGCTACTTCGTTACGGTGCCGACCACCCACCATGGCACGCCGTTCGGGCACGTGGTGCGCCTGTACGGCAACGTCGACGGCACCAAGCTCACCTTCCCGGGCGTCAACCCCGGCGCCCCCACCAGCATCGACGCCGGCGAGGTGGTAGACCTCGGCGTGGTGAGTCAGGACTTCGAGGTGGTCGGCGATCACGAGCTCGGCGTGGCGACCTTCCCGGTGGGAGCGAGCCTTGTCGATCCCAATCTACCCACCAACCAGCAAAAGGGCGATCCTTCCCAAAGCCTTGCCACGGCCGTCGAGCAATACCGCACGAAATACGTGTTTTTGGCGCCCGTCGACTACGACTTCAACTACGTCGACGTGGTGCAACCGCTGACCGCGGAGCTGACGATGGACGGCCTCCCTGTCTCGGTCGCGCCGATCGCCATCAGCTCGGACTACGGCGTGGCAAGGATCCAGCTCGGCGCCGGAAACGGCGGTGCCCACGTGTTGACCGCTTCGGCGCCCGCAGGGATTCAGGTCATTGGCTATGGCACCTACACGAGCTACCAGTACCCGGGTGGCTTGAACTTGGGCACCATCGCGCCTGCGCCTCCGAAGTAGGGTCGGGAGCGGCGGCGGTGGACAACGTCAGCGCGCCGTTTAGGCGGCAACCTTGTGCAGGCGAGCCAAAGCCCGATGCCAAGTCCACAAATAAGGACATACCAGCGCGGTTTCTGCACTCCCCATGCAGCAACCGCGTCCCGCACCAGGTCTGCTTGGACAAGCCCCGTCGCTGGGGGCCCTGACAGCGCCTCGTACGGGCGGTACGCGCGCCAAGCTTGTGCGCTGAACGCACTTCTTTGACCCCGGCACACTTGCTGCGTCGCCACGGACACGACTGCCCGCTGGGAGGTTGCACCGTGATTCGTTTGCACCGAAACATCCTGCCGCTGACGATTGCGGTCTTCACCCTGACCCTTGCCGCCTGCACGGGTTCCGACGGACCTGCTGGCGTCAGAGGGCACGATGGCGAGCCGGGCACCAACGGTGTGGATGGCAAGCCGGGCACCGACGGTGTGGATGGCAAGCCGGGTGAACCAGGCATGAACGGAAGCCCCGGCGCCAACGGCGCCGACGGTGCCCCTGGCGCGGACGGTGCGCCCGGGGCCGATGGTGCCCCCGGGGCCGATGGTGCCCCCGGGGCCGATGGTGCTCCGGGCGCCAATGGCACCAATTGCAGCGTCGCGGACAACAGCAACGGCACCTACACGCTCAACTGCGGAGGTGCGGATGTGGTGTTGACGGATCCCGGCTATATTCCGGCTGGATACGCTGCGGCCAATGGCACCATGGGCGGCACCGCGTACTCGAAATGGTGGGTTGCGCAGGCGGGGGGCCCGGGAACGCTAGCTCTCGCCAACGTTACGAACGGCGCCGACTGGGTGCGCTGCAAGACCTGCCACGCCTGGGACGGCCAAGGCAACGCACGTTCTTACTCGAACCGCACGGGTCAGAGCACGGGCACCGCGTCACGCCCCGATGTATCCACGGTCAACCTCCGAAACACGGTCGCCTCCGCGACGCCCCTGGAGCTCTTCGCGAAAATCAAGGGTAGCGGCGGGCGTCCGCTCGATACCAAGGGCAATGCCCACCCCGACTACAGCACCGCCCTCACCGATGTCCAGATCTGGAACCTGGTCAAGTTCATGCGCGAGGAATGGGTTTTCCCCGATCGACTGTACTTCATCGCCGTGGACGGACCCCCTGTGTACATCGACGGCAACGGTACGGTGGTGTCTCCTGCGGTCACCTACTACGGCATCGGCGTCGATGGTGACGCCGCGCAAGGCAACGCCGTCTTTGGTGGAATTTGCGCCAATTGCCACGGAGCAACGGGGACGGCCAGCCTTCCTGCGGGTTCCAGCGTGGGAGAGCTCGTCCGCACGAAGCCCAACGAGATGTGGCACAAGTTCAAGTTTGGCAACATCGACGACAACAGCCTTGCTCACATGGCACCGGGGTTCGTCACCGCAACCTCGGACCTTATCGACCTCTATCGCGCCCTGGCAGATCCCTCGGTCTTTCCTGACGGTTGAGCGGACGAGGGCGATCCTTCGCACCTTCGCTCGCGCCTTGCACCTCGTGGAACCTATCGCGCTCAGCGATCACTGCGAATGCGGCCGTCCACGATTTCGATGGTTCGGTCGCACTGGGCAGCGATGCGAGGGTCGTGCGTGACCAGCAGAAAGGTCGTGCCTTGTTCGCGATTGAAGCGTCGCATCAGCTCGAAGACCTCGGCGGAAGACTGCGTGTCCAGGTTTCCGGTCGGTTCGTCGGCCAAGATGAGCGCGGACTCGCGCACCAAGGAGCGGGCGATGGCGACCCGTTGTTGCTGTCCGCCCGAGAGCTCCGTTGCCCGGTAGTGCTTGCGCTCCGAAAGACCCACCGCCTGGAGCAGGCGCTCGGCGCGAGCCTCCAGCTCTTTGGAAGCAAAGCCTCGATCACCCCATTCGGGGAGCATCACATTTTCGAGCGCCGTGAAGGCGGGAAGAAGGTGGTGAAACTGGAAGATGAAGCCCAGTAGCTTGCCGCGCAGCGCGGTCAGGGAAGTCTCGTCCAGGTTGCTGGTGTCTTTGCCCGCGAGCCATACGCGGCCTTCGCTGGGTCGATCGAGCAGGCCAATCAGGTTGAGCAGGGTGCTCTTACCGGAGCCGGATGGGCCTATCAGAGCGGCAAATTCGCCGCGATTCAAGGTCAGGTCGACGCCCGCCAGGGCCACGGTCTTGACGCGATCGCCGTAGAGCTTGGTGGCCCCTTCCACGCGGAGAATCGGCTCGTCAGCCATTTCGAATCGCCGTTGCGGGGTCGAGGCGTGACGCGGAACGGGCGGGGATCACCGCCGCAAGCAGGCCGACCCCCGTGGCGACCGCCGTCGCGCCAGCGAAGAGTGTCAGGTCGAGCTGAATGGGAAACTTGGGCGCACCCCCGGGGTCGCGCACGAGCCCTTCGAAAAGCACGGACAACAGGGCGCCCAGGGCACAGCCCACGAAGGAACCGGACAGACCGAGCACGCCGCCCTGAATGAGAAAGACCGCGAGCACCCGTCGCGGCGCCGTGCCCACCGCGCGCAGAATACCGATCTCCCTGGACTTCTGGACGACCGAGACAATCAGCACGCTGGCGATGCCTAGCGCCACTGCCAGCACCACAAAGAACTGAATCATGTTCTTCGAGCTGCTTTGCGCCGAGAGCCCCGTCAGAAGCTCGGCGTTGAGCTTCATCCAACTGTCGGCGTCCAGGCCCGTGCGGTCGTGGACCTCTTGGGCGACGCGCTCGGCCTCGAAAACGTCGGCCACCTTGAGCTCGATGGCGGTCGCTCCACCGGGAAGGGCGTACAGCGATTGGGCGAGGCGCAGGGAGGTCACGAGCCATCCCTTGTCGACGGCCTGGTTGCCGAGGCTGAAGATGCCGGCAATGGTGACGGTGTCCGTTCCCCCTTCGCTGGTGGCGACACGAACCTTGTCGCCGACGGAAACGCCGAGGTCGTCGGCTAGGGTAGAGCCAATCAGCACGTCGCCCCCCGAAATATCGAAGCGCCCGGCCACCATCTTCTTCCGCAGGTCCAGAATCGTGAGCGAGCGCTCCGGGTCCACGCCGCGCACCAGGATGGGGGCCTTGGCCTCACCGCGCAGCACAAAGCCTGCTCCGCTGACCACGGGCGAGGCCGCGATGACCCCCGCCATGCGCTCCACGTTGGCCATGACCACGGGCCACTGATCGATGGACCGCAGGCGCTGGGAGGTTGCCTGGAGGTTCCGCGCGATGCTTGTCTCGGACGTGGGCTCGACCAGGGGACGAGGTGCCTCGCGGGGCACGCGGAGCGTGACGTGCGGCTGCGAGCCCAGGGTCTTTTCGATGAGCGACGCTTGCAGGCCGTTGATGAGCGCCGAAAGAAAGACAATCACGCTCACGCCAATGGATACCGCTGCCAGGATGAGCGCCGTCTGACCCTTGGCGTCGCGGAGATAGCGCAGCGCAACGAACCACGAAAATGGCATGTCAGGGGCCCTCGTGCTCGGCACGCACGCGGTCGCCCACGTTGAGCACCTGACCATCGGTCAAGACCACCTCGTCGGTTTCATCGAGACCGGCCGTGACCTCCAACACGCCGTCTCCCTGAATGCCCAACTTCAGCTCTTTTCTTACCAGGACCTGGTTCTCCACCACGAACACCCAGGGCGTTGGCGAGGTGGCGCCCCGCACCGCTTCGGAGCTGAGCGTAAGAGCCTGGGTTTGACGAGCCACGGTGAGGTCCACCGAGACGGTCATGTCGGGCTTCAAGGTGTCCGGTGCCTTGGGCACGCGCAGCCGGACCTCGACGCTGCCCCGTTGCGGGTCGATGGAGGGTGCGATGTAGCCGAGCTCGGCGTCGAACACCTGTTGGGGGTAGGCGTCGGCGGACACGCGCGCCTTCTGTCCGAGGGCCATGCGGGACAGGTTGCGCTCGTCGGGATGGAAGACAATCTGGACATCGCCGTCGACGGCCATGACAAGCAGGGTGCGGCCCGGTTGCACGACATCCCCCGGCTCGACCGAGCGCGAAAGCACCACGCCGTCTTGCAGCGCGTTGATTTGTGTCTGCGACAGCCGCACCTGGGCACCCGTTAGTTGGGCCTGAGCCTGGAGCAACGCCGTGAGCGCCAGACGCGAGTCGGCACCGAGCGGCGCAGACGCGACCTGCTGCACTTCCGCCGTATTCTTTTGGGCACGAGCCTGGGCCAGCGCATGACGGGCGTTTTCCAGATCCACCGCTGCGGCCGCGCCCGACGCGGCCAAGCTCTCGACGCGCGCGAGGTCTTTTTCGGCCATGGCCAGATTGGCCTCCGCTTGCCGAAGCCCCTCGTTGGCGACGATGGACCCCACCTTGCGAAGCTGGTCAACACGTGCCGTTGCTTGGTCGACGGCCGCTTTGGCTTGAGCAACCGCGGCGAGCGCTTCGGCGTCGTTGATCTGGACGAGCAGTTGTCCAGCCTTGACATGTTCACCCTCGACCGCCCCCACCGCAACCACCAGGCCGGGCACCAGCGAGGCCACCTGAACGCGTGCCGGAACCCAAACGCGACCACTGGCAATCACGTGCTGTTCGAGGTCGCGCCGAACGGGCGACGTGGTGCGCACGCTGGGCCCACGGGCTCTGAAGAGCGCCACGCCGGCAGCAATCACGAGGAGCGCGACGACGATCCATAGGCCGGGGCGTTGCAGCAGATGTCGCATGGATACGTTGGAAACGTACTAGTCTTCTTCGAAGATTTCGCAATACTTGATGGTCGCGCGCACCTTCCGACGTGGCCGGTGGGCCTCCACGCGCTCGCGAAAGAACCTTCCGTCAAGGCCCGCCGTGAGCGACGAGGGCCCGCCCCACGTGCAGTCCCATGGCGTAGATCGATAGCTGCGGCGGCACCCCCACGGATGTGGGAAACAGCGAGCCATCGGCCACCCAGAGGCCCCGAAGGTGGTGGTGCTTGCCGGAGCTGTCCACCGCGGCGACCCGCGGATCGTCGCCCATGGGCACCGACGCCATGGGGTGCACCGCCGTGACGTCGATTTTTCCGCGTTCGAGATCCATGTCCAGAATGGCATCCAGCGACTGGCTGGCGGCGAGCACCTGGAGGGGGCGCGTGGGTAGGATGATGCGCCGCGCTCCCGCGGCGACGAGCAGCTTTGCCGAGGCCCACAGGCCGTGAATCAGCTCCCTACGATCGCTCGCGTCGGGCCAGTAGTCGATGGTAAGACCGAGCTCGCCCTTGGGCTCGACCGTGCCCATGGTGTCGTCGTGGATCATCGCGGTGAGCGCGGCCATGTGGGAGTAGCGCGTCATCAGCTCGCGGTGCGGGGCGCCGTGGCCCGGAATCAATGTGGCAGTCCCCACCGGGTGGGCAAAGGCAGGAACAATCCAGACGCGATGCCCGCCCTCCTCGTCGAGCCGGAGATGCTCGGTGCACTCGTACGTTTGCGGGATGCCCTCGAAGGCGCGCACCGGCTGGTCGAAGTCGCCCGCCGCCACGAGCGCCGGATGGATGCGCAGCGTCTGACCGGTCTCCCCGCCCGGATCGGGGATGCCCGAGCGCAGCAGCAGGGCGGGTGTCGCGGTGGCCGAGGCGGACAGACACACCCGCTCGCAGGTAATGGTCACTAGCCCCAACGGGCGATGGCTGCCCGGCTCGAGGGCCACCGCCTCCACGCCCGTGATGCGCCCGCCCTCGTGTCGCAGCCGCACCGCCTGACAGCGAGAGAGGACCTCGGCGCCCGCTTTTACCGCCCGGGGCACGAGCACCTTGGCGGCGTTGTTCTTGGCATCGTAGGCGCAGCCTACCTCGCAAAAGCCGCTGCCGATGCAGCCCGAGCGGTTGTGCCGAAGCCCGCCTCCCCGCCAGCCAAGGGCCTCACAGCCCTTCTGGAGCAGGCGATTGTGGACATTGTAGCGCTCTTCGGGGACGGCCGAGACTTCGAGCAACGCCTCCACCTCGGCGTAGAGCGCCTCCCAAGTGGCCTCGTCCAGGCGTGAGAGACTGCGATCCTTGGCCCAGCGAGCGCGGATGAACGCGGGGATGCGTTTGCACAAATTCAGGTTGTGGAGCGAGGAGCCTCCTACGCCGCGCCCCTGGTGGATCTTCACCGCGCGGTCTTTCGTGGTGCGTCCACCCGCGTCCCAATAGAGCTTGGGGAACATGACCTCTTCGCGCTGGATCATGTCGGCGGGGGTCAGAAACTCCCCCGCTTCCAACACCACCACAGACAGGCCCGCTTCGGCGGCGACCATGGCCACCCCGGCGCCGCCCGGGCCCGAGCCGACCACGCACAAGTCGGCACGCAGGTGGAGCGGGCTCGGCAACTGCGAGGCGTCGAAAATCACGGTGCCACCCCGCGGGGCAGCGCGCCTTTGGGCGCCACCATTCCGTCGTAGGCAGGCCAGGCCATGCGGGCGCTCGCGGCGTCGGGCGCCACGCGCGGGCCGTCGTAGCCGAGGGCAGGCCAGGTGCTCGGCTGCTGGTAGTAGGCAAGAAAGCAGAGGTCGCGGATGCCCGCGTAGGCCTGGGCGAGCAGGCCCCCCCAGCTTTCCAGACCTTCCAGGTAGGCTCGCCGCTCGGCCACCGGCAGCGCGCTGAGCCGGGAGAGGCGGCCGCCGAGCGGCGTAGTGCCATGTTCGATCAGCGCGATCATGGCGTGCACCTCGCGCAGCACCGTCTCCGGCATCCCGTAAAGATAGCGGTCTACCGCGCCCGGCACCGCCTCGAAGCTGCCCCCGTCGGGCGCCGGAGGCAGCAGCGCCTCCGCCGCCGCGCGCACCACCAGGGCCTCCCAGGGGGCGAGCACGAGGCCATTCCAGGTGGGCAGTGGGGGATAACCAGTCACGCGATAGAGCACGAGGGCGGCGGTGGCCGCGGCGGCTCCCAGCAGGAAGACCCGGCGACGGGAGGGCCGAATCCCCTGCTCTTCGGCGGCCAGACGGCGGGCGAGCGCGGGCGGCAGACGAGCACGCCAGTCGGCGTCGTGGGGCAGACCGTCACGACGGGCCGTGTGCCAGAACAGCACCGCGCCCTCGGGGCCCTTCTTCGCCGCGCGGAGCAGGCTCGCCATGGCTTTGCCGGTGTAGGCTGGCTCAAGGGACAGGCCCTCTTCGCCGAAGCGCTCGCAGGCCGCCAGAGACGCGGGCGTGGGGAACGAATAGCCCTCTCCCACCTCGCCGTGGTCAAGGGTGATGGGGCACGAAGGGGGCAAGTCGCCGAGGCCGAAGCGTGCCAGTTCGGCGCGCAACTGGCGGTCGAGCGTGCCAATCCGGCCAGGCAAGGAGAAGATGCGCTCCACCGCGCAAACGCCGATGATCTGGGGGCGAAGACCGCCCCAGGCGAGGCCCAGCGCGAGGCCCACCGCGGTGCCGCCCGAGCCGAATGACACATAGACGCGCTCGGGCGCGGGCAGCTCGCCGGCGGCCACCTGCTCGGCAAGCTCGAGCCCCGCGCGGACCATGCCAATGTTGCCGCGCGGTGTGGTCGCCCCCGACGGGATCACGGGCGCTCCGCCCACGGAGCTGCGCAGAAAGAGCCCCGGGCTGCGCAGGCCCAGCGTCGCGCGAGAGCCGTAAAAGGTAATCTCGGTCGGACCGGAGGCGACGAACGCGATGTTGTCGAGCGCGCTCGGGGAGACGGGCGCCCAAAACACGTGGGCGAGGAGCCGCCGCTCGCGGCGCGCAGCGGCGAGCGCTACAGCAACGAGGTTGCCCGAGCCGACCGCGCCAATGGCATGCCACGCGGGCGCGACGTCGAAGGGCGACGAAGCGAGCAGGTAGTCGAGCTTGCGGGGCTTGCTCCCGCCGTGCAGCGACGAGAGCAAATCGTCCCGCTTGACCGCGAGAGAGGTGAGGCCAAGGGACTTCGCAAGGCGCGGCAGCGGGGTGACGGGGGACGGCTCGCTAACCCAGCCGAGCCGCGGGATCGCGTCGAGCGCGTCGGTGCGCGGAGCTCGCGGTGGGGTCGTCACGGGGGGAGACTAGCATTTCGATGCCGTGCCGCGGCGGACGATGGACGAGAGAAAGACGACATGGGTCAGCTCGGCTCGTCGCTGCGGAGGGCCGGGTGACACCCACGGACGAAGGGTGCGGAGCTCCCCCGCGCAGCGGCTTTCATCCGAAACGCGGGCTTTGCGCGACTTCTCCACGCACGCTCGTCGGCGCGCGTCGGGCCCTGCCCGCGTGGCACCGAATATGCTCGAAAATAGGTGTGCCGGTGCAGCAAGCTTACCTCGATGAGGAGGCAAGGAGGCGCCCATGGAATTCGCGAGCTTACTCTGGCAACACGCTGAGGGGGATAGCTTCAAGGTCCCTTGTCAGCACCTGCAAGCGGTGCAGACCGGCTCGGTCAGCATCGATGTTCCCACCAAGATCGACGTTGGCACCCAGCACAGCGACGATGGCAAATGGAGGGCTCCCACAGGGCAGGAATACACCATTCCGTGTATGCACTGGAATACGAACGTGACCACGGGCACCGCCCAAGTCCCCACGTTCGAGCTGCGGCCACAGCACCCGGACGGCGATGACAGCCCGGTGCACGGGCCGTGTATTCATGCGCTGACCCCTTCCGCGGTCGACAGCAGCCGTCATCTCGTCTTTTTTACAGACGACCCGCAATACCAGATGATCGTCACCCAGCTTGTGGACAAGCTCCGCAACGAGCTGCACGTGCGAACGGTGGGTAGCTCCGCGCGGCCCCTCATGCTGTTCTTTCGCGAGGCGGTTCGGGGTAACCCCAACGACAGCACGGATCCGTTCTGGAGCCACTACGACCCGTTCCTCCACGCCATACAGATTACGCGGAACCCGACTGGCATCGACTACGACTCCGTGCGCGCCGTGCTGTCTCACGAGCTCGGGCACGCCATTGTCGGCCAAAGCTGTGTGCAAGTTCCGAACGAGGGGGACCCGCACTCCATGAAGAGGCCGTCCCATCCCGGGGAGGCCATGAGCGAGGGCTGGGCAGATTTCGTCGCCGTTGCCCTCGCGCGCACGGGCCGCGGTACTCCCCACTCGCTTTTCGCGGGGGCAAGCTTCGAAGAGCGGGACCCGGCGGTTCCCCTGACGACGGACATCGAGTACAATATCATGTGCTTGCTGTGGGATCTGTACGACGTGGAGACGGTCGTGCAGGCGCGGCCTCCGCGCATCGGCCGTGTGATTCCAGACGACGACTCCGCTGCGACGGAGGCAACGGCGTTCTCTTTTGAGGAGCTATTTGGCGTCTTCAGCCCATCGCTCGACACCTTGCCAGCGGGGCCCGTCATTTGGGACATCCGCAACTACTTGGGTCGCTTGCGCACCATGTACCCAGAGCGGGCCAGTGTGATCGACAGCGTCCAAGCGGTTCATGTGCAGTGAACGCTGTTGAGCGAAGACCGGTCGTTGCGCCTGACCCCCGGCCTGATCCCCATACCCACCGTCATGGCGTCCATGATGCGCTCAACCCACTGCTGCGCGGCTCCATCCACCGGATGATTCGCACCCAAACCGAGAGCGCCAAGTCGCAACAAGCGATCGAGCAAGCGACCAAGTTCACCAGCAAATACCTCTACGGTACGAACGGGTACGTGTCGAATCCAAGCCAACAGAAACAGGCAACGCCTCCACAGCCACCTCGATTTGCTGCTACCTTTACGGGCAATGCGCTCCTTTGCTTTTCGCGTCAGCGGTCTCCCCTTCCTGCTCTTGCTCGCGGCCTGCGGTGGCACCGCTGTCGTCGAGCAGGGCGCCGGCGGTGCGGGCGGGGGCGCCGGCTCTTCCGTCGCTACGAGCTCGGTGAGCACGAGCGCGTCCAGCACGGGTGCGGGCTCGGGCCCTTGCACGAGCCACGAGCAGTGCCCAGGAGGCGTCTGCGTTTTCTCCACCGGCGTGTGTGCCAAAGCCTGCGGCAGCGACTTCTGCGAAACCTGCGGTGTCGGCTACACCTGTGAGCAATGCGCAACAGCAAGCTGTCCGGACTGCCTCGACTGCCTGGGTGCCTGTGTGCCCACGCCCGCAGGCCGCTGTGACGACGACGACCCTTGTCCGCCGGGCAGCGTGTGCAAGTACGCCACTAGCTACTACTACTGTCTCCCGAGCTGCGGCCCCGACATCTCTTGCCCAGACTCCTCCTATTGCGACCGCTGCGCAGCGTCCTCATGCTGCGCCTGTAAGAACTGCGTCCCGGCCTGCGTCGGTGGGAAGTAGAATCACCCCGGGCATCGCCATGCCGGTCTCCCCGCGGCCGGAAGGCTCGCGCTCGGACGGTGGAGCCCAGAGTCGGCTCTTGCCGTGGAACGAGTGTAAAAACGGTCTCTCCGTGTTGGGCACGAAGTCGCCGAAACGCGATCTGGTGTGCCGACTCGAATTCCGTTAGTCTCGCTCATCAACGGAGGCCTCCATGCTAGGTTCGCTTCGCTTCACCGTTCTCGTCGTTGCGCTTGCCCTCGCCATCACGCCGGCCTCGATCGCCTCAGCGACGAGTTGCATCGATCCGACCTCGTGCCTTTGCGGCCTCCAACGGGGGGATAGCATCGCCACCCTCGCCGTCACCGTGGTGGCCGTAGGAAAGGATGCGACGCAGGTTCGCATCGACGACGTCAGGCCCTTTGAGGGGCAGACGACAGCGCTCACCGCGGGCGACCTGCGCGACGCCGCACCTACGGAGAACGCCGTAGGAGAGCACTATCTCGCCCTTCTCCGTCACTGCGTGCCGTGCGACGACTGCTATGACTATGGGTGCAACGAGTGCGAGTTTTGCGAGAATGGCACCGATCGTGTCAGCCTCTTTCAGCAGGCAGGTACCGACGGGATTCCGTGCGGCGAAGGCGACGACAAGGCTTGGTTCCCGCTTTCGACCGCCCTCGACGTCAGTGTTTCGCCGACCTGCCGTAGGGAGGTGAACGCGCGGCTCGAAGAAGTAGGCGCGGATTCCGACTGCGGCGGGTTCTTGTTCTGCGACGCGAGCCCGGCACGGGGTGACGGCTGGCAGGGCTTCGCACTGGCCGCGCTTGTCACTGCCGGCCTCTTCCGGAGGCGTGTCGCACGACGGGCCCTTTGATTGCGTCGGCTGATTGAGGTCCGCTTAGAGAACCGAAGCGCGGTCGGTGGGCGTGGTGGGTAGACGTGGAGGCGAGCGCAGCGCCGCCCGTCGCGCGGCAGCTCACATCGAGGGGTTGTTATTTTCGACTCTGCTCAAAGGGAAAGCCGTCCCGCGCCGCGAGAACCCAGGGATTGAAGAACATCCTTAAAGACAATGGGGATCACCGTGAAGAGCCTGTGGATCGAGTTTCGGCTCCGTCGGTGAGGTGCTTTTCGAGCTTTGCGAAGGGCCGAGCGTTGTTCTTCTCGTCGAAAGGCGACGAGCTTGCTGGCGCCGGGAGGTTTTTTTTCACATCGGCGTGCACGCCTCTCTACCGGAAGGAGAGCGACGGAAGGCGGCAAGACGGCCGATTTCTGCGACGCTCAGGCCCCTAGCATCGAGGATGACCCATGAGCACGAACCTCCGCACCTTCAGCAACTTCGCATCGATCCTGGGCATCCTGAGCGCGTCAGCCTTCGGTCTCGGTTGCGCGACCACCGACGGCGGTCCGGACACCTCAGAGTCGAGCGCGGTCGCAGAGAGCGCGCTGCAAAATGCCCAGGGTGGGCAGACCCCCGCGAACGTCGATTGCTCGCAGTGCCGCGTGCGAGCACGGCTGGTTCGCTCGGCGTGCCTGGCCACGGGCGGCGAGCTCGCGAGCTGCAACGCGTCGGCCCACCTGGCCATGGAAGAGTGCGCGGACCTGTGCATCGCGGCGGCGGGCCCGACCGTGGTCTTCCCGAACGATCCCGAGCCCGCCACGCTTGGCTGCGAGGAGACCTGCAAGGTCAACTACGAAGATAGCCTCGAAGCCTGCATCGAAAGCGGCACAGGCGAAGACTGCGACGCCCTCGCGCTAGGCGCCCTGGACGGCTGCATCGCGGCCTGCGCGGCCCCCGCCGACCCCAGCGCGCCGTCCTGCGAAGACCAATGCGACATGACCCATCAGGCCCAGGTGGAAGACTGTGTGAACGCCGGAGGGGAGGCCGATATCTGCGAGGTAGAAATGAAGGGCTCTTGGGGCGCCTGCTTGGCGAGCTGCGCCGTGACCATCGAGGCCCCCTCGGCGTGCGACGCGAGCTGCCAAAAGGAAGCCGACGAGCAACAGCTCGCGTGCGTCAAGGACGGTGGCAAAGACGCCGAGTGCGCTGCGATGGCGGGAGAGATCCTGACGACGTGCGCGGCCGCCTGTCCGAAGTGATCGGCCCAGCGCAAGGTAAGATCCTGGGGTTGACCATGAGGGCCCGGGTTGGGTAGATCGACGGCCCGCCCGAGCCTGAATGCGCTGCCAGGGGCCTACCGGTGCGTCGCTGCCGGCGGTCTCGTCGTGGTCCAGGGCCGATTTGCAACCAAACTCCGCGGGGTAGTCCATGGCGCCGTCGTTGTCGTTGTCGTTGTCGATGCCGTCCGAGCAGGCCGGCGTCTGCACCTTTTCGAAGGGGTAGTGGGTGTCGGGTCCGGCGACGGCGGAGCCGAACCCGAAAGGCGTGTTGCCCTGACCATTGCTGACGACACTGCCACCGTTCGCGCCGTAGGCAATGGCCTGTACAAAATCCCAAAGATTGTGCGCGTAGAAGGCAGGACCGGAGAAGCCCAAGAAATTGTCGAGCTGACCTGCCCCCGTGGGCACCGGGGTGACGTCGATGCCATTGAGCACGCTGATGAAGGCGTTGGCAGGGTTGCGCGCGGTGCGCGGATCCACGCTGAAGAAGATGCCCGTGTCGGCGTAGACCTGACTGAGCGACCCCTGCTCCAGGCCGAGCCCGTCGAAGCCGTTGTGCCGCCCGCGGGGCCCCCAGCCGTCGTCCATTTGCGGGCCCCGCTTGGGCGCGACCGTATTGCCGTTCTTGTCGATGATACGGGCACCGACGACCTCGGTGTTGGCAGGCACGTATTCGGTGATGTAGCCGCCGGCGCCGCGCGAGGCGTTGTTGGGCACGGGCGTAAACTGGATCATGAAGGTCAATACGTCACGTACCTTCGCCGTGGTGTCCGTACCGACCCCACCGGGGGTGGGATTGCCCTGGGGATCGAGCGCCACCGCGGTGATCTGGCTGATGCGTTTGGCGGTCTGTACCTGCGCGACGCTGTGCGCATCGGCGACGCCGGCGAAGGCCAGAATGACGGCTGCGGAGCCAGCGAACAGGCGGAGCTTGGCAAGGTGTTTCATGGGGACTCCTCCGTCATTCAGGAACGTCGGGGATGACGCGCGGAACAATGATGTACACTTTGTGCACGTCGAGCACGGTAGTCGGGGAGAGTGTCACCGTCGCTGTCGACCACCGCAAAGCTCGCATCGAGCTCATCGCTGTCCAAAATGCCGTCGCCATCGGCGTCGGGATCTTGAAAATCGGGGATCAGGTCGCCATCGCTGTCGATGGGAAGAGTGTTGGGGTCGTTGTCGCCTGCCTCGATGGCGTCGCTGATGCCGTCGCCGTCGCCTCCTGAAGCAGCGGCGCGGCGCTCGGCCTACGCGGCCAGCTTGGATCGCTTGACGAGCAGCATCGCGCCGGCGAACACCAGCACGCCCAAGACGCCCAACGCGGCCTCGGTGTGCAGCATCGTCGTAGCGCCGCTCTTGTCAGCCACGGTCCCTAGCAAAAGGCCAAGCCACCAGATCGGGAAGTTCGAGAGCGACGCATAGATGTTGTACTTCGTGGCCGCCGAGCCCTTGCCCATGGCGTTGAGCACGGTGGCTGTGAAGGCCGCGTAAGCGATGCCCACACCAAAGGAGTATATCAGGCTCCAGACGATGTACGTCGTCACGGTGGCAGGCGACAGCGCCATGGCGCTCGCGATGAGGGCGAGGCCAATGCCGATGCCCGCGTAGGCCGTGCGCGGGTGGAAACGTTGACACAGCCACCCTCCCGCAAAGCAGCCCGCCGCCGTCACGAACCCTGCAAACAAGCCTTGAACCAGCGCGATTTCGTCGGAGGTTGCGCCCCAATAGGCAGCCACATTGGCCTGTGTCAACACCACTTGGGCCGCCCCCGTGCCCACCGGCAAGCCGCACAGGATGGCTGCCAACAGCCCTCCTTTGGTCTTCAACATGTCTCGCAGATCGCGCACTACGCCTTTTACGGCCTCACCGATGCCATGGCCTTCGTGCGCGGCTACGTCGGGCAGGCGCAACAGCACGAGGCAGGTGGCCATGAACAAGAGCCCGAGAATGGCCCCGCTCATCCAGGGGGCCGGCAAGGTCTCGAGCAGCTTCAGGCCCAAACCACCTCCCAGCGCCGCTCCTCCCAGGTTGCCGGCTTGGAACCAGGCGCTCACCCGCCCCACCTCGTCGGGCGCGGTCGTCTTGGCCATGATGGCCTCGATGGCCATCCCTACGATGGAGTTGATGAGGCTACCCACCGCGATGACCGCGAGCAGGATAGGCAAGGTCTCCTGCGCGAGGGGGATCGCCGCCATGGCCATCAACGCCAAAGACGAGCACGTGGTCGCGATGACGAACCAGCGCTTCGGCGTCAAGGTGATGTCGACGATGGGCGCCCACAGCCACTTGAGCCACTGCGTCAGCAACTGAGCGCCATTCAGGAGCGCGCCCTCCGTGATACTGAGCCCATGCTTCGTGGCCAGGAAGGTCAACGCCACCGAGACGAACCCTCCAAACGCCCCAAAGGGGATGTAGAGGATCATCCAGACGGACGGGTGAGGGCTCTTGGTTGTTGTTGGGGAGGTGCTCAAAGGAGGGCCCCTAGCGTAGCGCCAAGGTGCCCCGTTGGGGCAAGCAGGTTGCTCTACTTCCAGCGCGGAGCCCTGCGGCCGTGGGGCGTGGGGGCCTAGCTCGCGAGCGTGGGGAGCGGAGGTTCGGAAGGAGCTCGATGCGGTCCCCGCCCGACCTGCGTGGCGCGACATATCTGGATTCCGGTCGAGGAGATGGACGGGTGTTTCGGGTCTGACCAACGCGTGCTCGACCTCATGGCAGAGGGTCAAAGGGACCGAGGAAGGCGAAGCGTCGCCCCCACGAGCAGCAGATTCCACGTCTGAAGGAAGAACTCGTGTGGCTACCCAGGTAGGAGCACGGTCGAGATGTAGTCCCATGAGTGGTTTTCTCTTCTTCGCAGAATCAGCACATCGATAATCCAATCAAGCATCTGTCTCGGCGCCCGAGGCCCCATCGTGAATAGCAAGGACAACCAAGCGTCCTACGACGAATGACCGCCGGTTGCGATCGACACTGTCATGACGTTCAGGGGGAAGAACGCACAGTGCCCAGCCGGCTCGCTCGCTGACCTTGCCATGGAGGCGTCTTCATGAAGCGTGCTCTTCTCTTGTCGTGGCTCCTGCCCTGTGGGCTCGTCGTGGCTCCCGCCTGTACCAACGACACGGCCGCACCCTTCGGGGATCGCTCCCCTGCCCAGGCCCGGCCACAGGAAGCGCCGATGCGCCTTGGGCCCGAGCGACCGCTGCAACGACCCGTGGCGTTCGAGGCGCGTTCCGGCGCGTTCGCGACCCACTCCGCCGCTCTTTCGGTGGCCGCAGAGGGGAGTGGCTTCAGCGCGACGCCCGACGGCGCCACGCGCGGCGTGTTCTTTGAGACGCGCACCATCGAGCGGGGGCAGCGGACATTGTCGACGGGGCAGATGCTCGGGGCGCGAGCGTTGCGCAGAGGGGCTCTCGAGAGTTTGGCGGGCCCCCTACGCGAGCGGCTCGCTGTGCACGGGGCGGGCGTCGAGCAGAGCTGGTCCTTCGCCGAGAGGCCTGCGGGGCATGGGGACCTGGTCGTTCGGCTCGCTGTCGCAGGACTTCCGCTTCGCGCAGCGACGGAGTCAGGCCTGCATTTCGGGGAGCCGGCGGGGCGCGGCGTCCGCTACGGAAACGCGGTCTGGATCGACGCCTCCGGTCAGCGGGAGGCCGCGGCCGTCGCATACGCGTCGGGCGAGATCACGATCACGGTGCCCGCCCACGCGGTGGATGACGCCCTCTACCCCGCTGTGCTCGACCCGGTCATCTCCGCCGAGCTCGGCCTTGACATGCCGGTGATAGCCTCGCCCGCGCCGATCGACTGGGGCACCGTGCCGGCCATTGGCTGGAATGGCACGAACTACCTCGTTGCCTGGACGGCAGAGCTGGGAGAGGAGGGTTACCTCAACGGCCTTTCGCCTGCCACGTACGTCGTGGCAAGCCGCTTTTCACCCAATGGCGTCTTGCTGGACGACTCGGGCATCGCACTGGCCGGGGGTTACACGACGGCGGTCGCCTCGGACGGGGCCGGCTTCTTCGTGCTTGTGTCTCCCACGCTTGGGACAGATCCCTTGCGCGGCTACCTGGTGAGCGGAGCCGGCGTGGCCGACCCCAACCCCGTCGACATCGGCACAGTGGGCCAGCTGAGAGCGGTCGTCTGGGACGGCGCGGCCTACCTGGTGATCCACTCAAACGGGAACACACTCCAGGCGTCCCGGTTCGACGCCGCCGGTGTGCCGCTGAGTCCAGGGGGCGTGACCGTGGCGACGGGGGTGTCGACGTTGGTTCGATTGGCCTTGGCCCAAAGTGGCAATGAGGCACTGCTCGCATGGATCGACCTAGGCGGAGTAGGCGCCTACGACCGCATTGGCTACGTCCGCATCGCGGCTGGAAATCCACTGGACGCCGCCCCCTTGTTCATCGCCCCTGCGGTCAATCTGGCCAGCGAGCCGCATTCGGTCGCTGTCGCTGCGGATCCGGCGGGCTTCTTGGTCGTCTGGTCGAGCAGCAAGTCGAGCTACGCCGCCCGTGTCGACAGCACTGGCGCCGTGCTCGATGCGCCCTATTTGGTAAACGCCGCGGGCACCGAGGCCCGCAACGCCTCCGTGGGTTGGGACGGAACCCGCCACTTCGTCGCCTGGGACAGCGGCATCACCGACCATTACCGCGGTGAGCCGTTCGACACGGCTTCTGGCATCGCGTCGCTCGGTGCCAGTGTAGACCTCGGCTATTCAGGGTCGTTGATAGGAACGAGCCAAGTCCAGGGGGGCAGCGACCAGTTCCTGTTCGCCTGCGACCTGGGCTGGGCCAAGCGTGTGTCGGGCGCTGGGGTGGTACAGGACGCCACAGAACTACCCGCCTTCCACGCAGCTGGCGTTCAGTCTGCCGCGCGCATGGCAACCGACGGGACGACGACACTCGTCGTCTGGGAAGAAGGCAAGCGCGTCTACGGTGCGAGACTGGACATCACAGG
>CAYLJT010000013.1:0-26584 GCA_964383995.1 uncultured Polyangiaceae bacterium | reverse complement strand
CTGACAGCCGAACTATTTCCATCATGGGGCTGCTAATTTCGACCGGACGCCTTAGCTTCACGGGGACCTCCGCCTTGCCTGCCGAACCGCATGCCGCGCGAAGCGCGGCCCACCGAACGGGGAATTCGCTTCGGAACGAAGGAAGCCTCGGCAATCCAAAGGTCGCGGTGCTGGAGAGCCCTCTGGGCCTTCTTGGCAACGTCGAAGGCGAACTGGTGGCGCTGGCCATAGAGCCCACGAGCTTCACGCTTCATCCACACATAGAGAGCCAGACCGGACTTCTTGCCATTCCTCTCGTCGGTGGGGAAGAGCTCGACCTCGGCAGCGTGCTTCATTTGCTGCTTGTGGTTGTTCCACTCGCGTCGGGCGAGGGCCTCACGAATTTGTGCAGCGCGGAGTTGCTTGAAGGTCTGGTTGATCTCCCCCGCGGCGAGGTTGGACTGCAAGGCCCAGTCTTGCTCGCGGCGAGCGAACCCGCCAACGCGCGATGCCTTTGTTTGCCTCGTAGGACGAGGCCTCGGCATTCGACCGCTCCAGGCTTCCCAAGAAGCCAGCGACCGCGGAGGCTATCGCGGTGAGCCCCATGCCCACACGCGGCTTGGGCAATCCCAAAGGCGTCCCACTTCCGCGCCCAACCCACCGAAGCACCAGCAAGCGCCTTTCGCTGCCGCGAACGGACCCTCGCAGAGAACAAAGCACTTGCCCGCCGGCCTTCTCACCGGCGATGATGATGGCGACTCGTTTGGCAGCAGAGTTTCCGGAAAAAGTGCCGCAGAGTTTCCGGAACGCACAGGTCGTCGTGAGGCCTTGCTGGGTCTCGATCATGAACGCCGCGCGGGCCGTGTGCAGGGCCTCTCCGGCCTGGTCGAGAGATCGGTCAGACGGATACGGGCTATCGGTCCTGGCGGGACGGTCGACATAGCGCCTGATTATGCGCGCAAGAGCCAATCTGGACGGGGGCGGTGCAAAGGGCGCCACGAGGCGACACTGCCAGTGTTGGCGCCATCGGACGGACGTCGCAACGCCCTCGTCGTCATGCGTGCGCAGCCTCATTCCTGACCCCTGCTTCACCCTGCTTCACGGACAGAGGAATGATACCGGCGTCGTCGAAGATGTCGTGCTACCGTCCCCAAACTGACCGTTCATGTTCGAGCCCCAACAGCTGTACACGCATTGGCAGCTATCCAGTGCGCACGAGAAGCGGTCACCCACGGAGACGTGCGTTGCCCATGTCGACAGCGCCGTGACCTTTTGCGGCGTCGAGTAGTTGTTCGTGTTTCCAATGCCAATTTGGCCTTCGAGCCCTCGGCCCCAACACCATATGGTGCTGTCCGACTTCCGTGCGCACGTATGGTATGGCCCGACGTCCATCGAAGACCCGAGTATCCCCGTGGACCAGACTTGCACGGGAAGGGAGCTGTTGTTGCTGTTCCCGTTGCCGAGCTGACCGTACGCGTTATAGCCCCAGCACCAAAGGGAGTTGTCGTTTTTCCCCGCACATGTATGTCTGCCCGCACCGCTGCCCATCAAAGCCAGGCTGCTCCCGAGCGACGAAACCTGACTGGGAGAAGGATGGTTTGTCGTGGTGCCGTCGCCGAGCTGTCCATATGAGTTGTGTCCCCAGCACCAGAGCGTACCGTCCGTTTTTCGCGCGCAAGTATGCAAATATCCGCCCGTTACGCTCGCCACCGAGGTGAGAGCTTGAACGGGCACGAGCGTGCTCGCGTAGGTCTGTCCGTCACCGAGCTGCCCCTGCGTATTGTCTCCCCAACACCACAATGTCCCGTCACCTTTTAGAGCGCAGCTGTGCCATCCTCCGGCGGAGATCGCGACCGAGCTCGTTCCGAGGGAGACGACCTGGGTGAGCGAAGGACCGCCGCAGTTGATGCCCCAGCACCATACCGTGCCGTCGCTCTTTCGCGCGACGGTGTGCACTCCGCCCGCGGCGATCTCTACGACAGCAGATAATCCGGGCACGGGCTGGGGCGTTGGTTTGTCGACGGTAGTTCCGTCGCCGAGCTGGCCGGCACCGTTAGAGCCCCAGCACCAAACCGTTCCGTCTCCGCGCAACACGCAGGTGTGGTTGTGCCCTGTGTCCAATTGGATGCATTTGGGCGCGCACGTCTGGTACGGCGTGCAGTAGTACCCAGAGACACAATCCAGATCGCCATAGCACCAATTCCCGCAGCTCGTGGGTCCGCACCAACTGTAGGGTGCGCAATTGGTCACGCCCTGATCGACGCAAGTCCCGGCGCCGTTGCAGGTGTCCTGATTGATTTGCGTCGCGCCGCTGCACGACTGACTAGAACCGCATGGCGTGCCGGCTGCGCCGAATCCGCAGGCGCCGGAACCGTTGCATGAACCGGTGTAACAAGCGACGGTCGCACACTCATTGTCGGGGTCTGTTGCCGTGGTTACATTTGCACACGTGCCGTTCGGACTGCCCGTCTTTGCGTTGGAACATGCTTGGCACGTGCCGCCGCACGAGGCGTTGCAGCAGAAGCCGTCTGCGCAAGCGTTGCTGATGCACGTCGAATTGGCGGCGCATGCGGCACCTTGATCGCTTTTGCAAACGCCCGCCCCGTCGCATGACTGCGTGCCCGAGCAACTCCCGACGTCGTCCTGACCACTCGGTACCGTGGAGCACGTGCCTAGACCGTTCAGGTTGCACGAGAGGCACGTAGCGCAGCTTCCCGTGCTGCAACAAACGCCGTCCAAACAGTTACCCGACAAGCATGCGCTACCCGCCCCGCAACTGGCGCCCAGATCCGATTTGCAGGCGCCGTTTCCATCGCAAGAGCTGGTTCCCGCACAACTGCCGACGTCGTCCACGCCACTACCGACGTCGGCGCAGCTTCCCGCGCCATTCAGGTTGCATGCTTGGCACGTCGGGCAACTTCCCGCGTTGCAACAAACGCCGTCCACGCAGCTCCCCGATAAGCATTCGCCGTTCGCGGCGCACGCTACGCCCAGATCCGACTTGCAGGCGCCGTTTCCGTCGCAGGAGCTCGCCCCCGCACAACTGCCGATGTCGTCTACGCCACTACCGAGGTTGGCGCAACTTCCCGCGCTATTCAGATCGCATGATTGACACGTCGGGCAACTTCCGGCGCTGCAGCAAACGCCGTCCACACAGTTGCCGCTGCCGCAGTCGTTGCCCGTGGCGCACACGGCCCCGAGGGCGTTCTTGCAGAGGCCCAGGGCATTGCACGCGCCGACGCCCGCGCAGACTGCGTTTGCCGGGAGTAGCGGGTTCGAAGGCACACCTGCGGTGCAGACGTTGGCGGTGCAGTCGTTACCGTCATTGGGCGTGTCGGTGTCATCGACCACGCTCACCTGTACGCCGGCGCCATTACACTGCTCGAGGTGGCAGTCGCCGGTCTTCTGCGCGGGTGCATTGGTGTCGCCGTTCGGCACGAATTGAACGCCGCAAACATGACCGATGCAGGTTGGCGTTTCGCACGGGGTGTTGAACGAGCATTGTATGTCCGCAAAACCAGTGTTGCACTCACCGCAGCTCCCCGCGCCGTCGCAAAACTGAGCACCACCGGCTCCGCAAGGTGCGTTGACGTCGAGCGGCTCGTTCGCCGGAGCCCCCTGCGTGCAAGTGTCGTCCGTGCAATCGTTGTTGTCTTCAGGCAGCTCGGTGTCGTCGATGACGCTTTGCGGACTGCCCGCAACGCACTTATCAACCATACAGTCGAGTTGTTCCACGACGCCGGGCGTAGGCACACCGTCGAGCGGGACGTAGTCGCAGGTTCCCTCGCCGATGTCACACGCATCCGTCGTGCACGGATTGTCGTCGTCCGGACAGGAAAGCTCTGCCGAGCATTCCACGACACAGTGACCTTCGGCGCATTGGCCGTTGGCCGAGCCGACTTTGCACGAAACGCCGTTCGCGCGAGCCGTGTGCTTCGGTTGCCCGGCGCTGCATTCGTCCAGCGTGCAGTCCTCGAGATCATTCAGGACGTCGGCGGCGTCCTCGACCAGAACGAGCTTTCCGGTGCCGTCGCACTCGTTTCGAAGACAGTCTCCGTCGACGATGGTGCCGCCCGGTGTTCCCTTCTCGGCGGGATCGGCGACGCACCTCCGGTCGGCGCACCGGCCGACTGCACATGTCGAGCTCGGACAATCGGTGTCTTTCTCACACGCAACGAGTCCGTCCGGACATGTCGACCCAGGTGGATCGCAATGCTGAAACTCATCGAATCCCAATTGCTGTGTGCAGCCGCAGAGCAGCCCGACGAGGACAGAAAGTCCGATCAATGTGCTGCGCATACACCCTCACTCCTAGTAGCCGCGCGCTTTCCAGCCCGGCGCTCAGAATCGCGCTTCGTAACCAACCCAGGCACCCTGTCGATCGGAGGTTACGCCCGTCGTGACCGGCGAACTGGACCCGTCGTCGAGTAACCACAAGATGAGCCCTGCAGCCGTCGCCGCGCCGCCGACGGCAAATGCCACGGTGGAGATATTGCCGAAGAGAGCACCCTCCTCAGCGACGTTCACGCCCTCTTGTGAGCAGCGTTCCGGCTCGGGACACAGATCGTCGAGTTGGGCGCGCCGATCGAGTGCGAGAAGGCCCATCCCCGTCCCCAAGCCGATACCTACCAAGCCAACACCGCCGCCAATCAAAGAGATGAGCGGGGGCGGACTCAAGCCCTCTTCTGGGTCGTCACGAGACTCTCGAGGCTCGGGGCCTACCTGGGCGGAAGTCGTCTGAGCAGGAACCGCGCGCGCAGGAACTGGCTCGGTCGTGTCGGGCGGTGCCTCGAGCACGACGTCGACAGTCTCCCCGGTCTCGAGCACGATCGTTTCTTTGCGAAGCTCCTTGTCGCCCTTCGAGAACACCAACGTGCGCTCCCCCGCGTCGAGGCGCAGCTCCGTCACTCGATTGCGGAGAGCGGTTGTCTGCCCGTCGACGGAGAGTTGCGCGTCCGTTACGGATGGAGGCAGACTCACTCGAAGGCGAGGTACCCGCGACTCCAGATCTTCGACGCGACTCTGGGCCAACGTCGTTCGCTCGTCCTCCGGGGCGAGGAGAAGCTGGAGCGCACGGTAATGCTCGAGTGCGGCGGCGAGCCGTCCTAGGTTCTCTTCGCACAGTGCCACGTTGAGGACGGCGCCCGCAATCGTGCGAAGTCGAACACTTTGCTCGAGCTTCGGCAGGGCCTCCACGCATTTCCCCTCCTTGCGAAGCTGAACCCCCTCTTTGAACAAGGCCAAAGCCTGCGCGGCAGGATCGGCGTTGTTTTGAGCCGTACAAATCGCGCTTGTCGCAAAGACGGCAATGCCCACGCCGAGCCACGAGAGTGTTCGTCGTTGTCGCTTATTCATACTTCTCCGTCGGATCGGAGGTTTTGGCGGGCGGGGGTGCGACCCGCGTCGTCTCGGACGTCGACGGAACCGGACGAGGCCCCGGGGAACGCATCGCGGCTGCCTTCGGGACAGGCATGCTCGGTGCGGTCGTAGCCGACGGCTGCGCGCTTGCGCCGGTGCCTGTCGCCGCTAAGGTGGGTGGCGCAGCCGAGGGCGGCGGCATCGTCGATGGGACGATCTGGTCGTGAGACGGTGGCGCGAGCCCCGTGGCCTGTGTTTCCGCGTCGGCTGCTTCGCCGGAGCTCGACAGCCGTAGTCCCACCAAGGCCGCCGCCGCGCTCACCACGACGACCCCCACTGCGAACGCGGCCGCCACGCCTCGACCTCGGTTGTTGGAGGCCTTCGCGACGACCTCGCTCGTCGTAGGTCGTTCCGTTCCCGACTCGAACGAAGACGCGTTATCGGGTCCTGATGACGCCGGGACGAGGAGAGCGGTTTTTTCGGCGTCCGCCTGCGCGCCGAGATACGCCGCTTCCCCGGTCGGCGTCGTGACCGGCAGGACTAGCGTCTTCATTTCTGCCGGGTTCGACGCCGAAAGGGGAAGCGTATCGAGCGACGCAGCGCCTATGTCCTCGCGCCCCGACGCCCGCAGCTTTTGCATCAGCTCCAACACGGTTTGCGGACGGCGCGAAGCGTCCTTTTCAAGACAGCTGTGCACAATCGTCACGAGTGACGGAGAAAGGTCGGGGCGATGCCCGGCGAGAGGCGTGGGGGGATCGACGAGGACTCGAGCGATGATGCCCGCGACACCGTCCGGTCCTTCGAAAGGTCGATGGCGCGACAACAGCTCGTACAGCACGACCCCCATCGCCCAGACGTCTGCTCGAACATCGGTAAACTTGAGGCTTCGGAGCTGCTCGGGAGGTGCATAGTGCGGCGATCCCGCCAACATGCCAGTTGCCGTCAAGCTCGCGTCGCCCGCGGCAAAGACGCCATCGACGGCTTTTGCCAGGCCGAAGTCGAGCACCTTTATCAGCGTGCTGCCGTTGGGACGCTTTACGGCAAACATGTTGGCCGGCTTCAAATCGCGATGAATGATGCCCTTTGCGTGCGCCTCCAGAAGCGCTTCGCAGGCTTGCAAGACGTAGTCGATGGCTTCGTCGATCGGCAAAGGACCTCGCTTTTTGGAAAGGTCGCCGAGCGAGAGGCCATCGAGGCGTTCCATCACGAGATACGGTTCGCCGGTGTCGAGCGTGCCGACATCGAGGATCTGCACCACATGTTCGTCCCGCAGGCTGGCGGCGAGCTGCGCCTCTCGCAGAAATCGATCGCGGAGCGAAGCGCTCGCGCCGATCTCGGGCAGCAGCACCTTCAAGGCCACAGGCCGGCGGAGCGCCGTCTGTTCGGCGCTGAAAACCACGCCCATTCCTCCGTGCCCGAGCACGTCGTCGATGCGGTACTTCTGCGCCACGATGTCGCCCACGCGAATCGGCAACTGCACCGCACGCACCTTCTCGGGAGCGGCCCCTCTGGACATGGCGTTGAGCGTATACTTCTGCACAGGAGAAATAAAGACTCGGAGTCGTCGCGTGCGCGGCCGTCGTTTCAGCTCGGCTTGTTCAAGCCCGAGGCACCGGTGCTCGATACGGGGAGCGCGCAAGCGCTGCGAGAGGTCGTCGCGAAGGGCGCGATGCCGCCGCTCCTCTTGACGGTCGACGATGTACGCGCTGCGTACGATCGCATGCGCGCGCGTGGCGTCGAGCTCACGCAGGAGCCCGTGGAGCGCTACGGCAGCGTGGACGCCGGCTTCCGCGATTCCTCGGGCAACGGCTGGAAAATGGTCGCTGCGCGTGGCTGATCGAAGCACGGCGAGGCATCGACGCAATGCCCCCGGGGTCGTGGGCCTGACGATCAACTACACGAGCGGGACGACCGCGCGTCCAAAAGGCGCCATGATCACGCACCGCAGCGCGTGGGTGAACGCCGTGGGCCTGCTCGTCCACGTCCACATGGCGCCGGGCGAGCGCTACCTCTGGACGCTCCCGATGTTTCACGCGAACCGGTGGACGTTCACGTGGATGGTGACGGCGATCGGCGCCACGCACGTCTGCTTGCGGAAGATCGAGCCGGCGCGGGTCTTCGAAGAGATCGCGCGCGAGTCGATCACGATGTGCCGCGATATCGGGAGCCCAAGTCGTTGGAGCGGCGATGAGGAGCCGTAATGCGTGAGGCCAATCTTGCCCGCCTCTGCGACCGGCGCCAAAGCCGGATCAGTGACGACAAACCCCGCGCCAGTGGGGCCGCCACGCAATCCAAAAGGTCTCCCGCTTCCACACCCAACCCACCGACGCACCAGCGAGCGCCTTTCGGCAGGACGCCTCCGCCTGCGGCCCCTGCGGCGGCGGCAAAAGGGACAAAGTCGAAGGTGGAGGAGCTTGGCTCGGGGTTGTGAGAGGGGCTGGCTGGGCCCCGGATTTGTAGTACCATCGCTCCGATGCGCACAACCCCTGCAGCCAAGCTCCCGCGCGGAGAGGCCGCTATCTTGGGTCGCCTCATTCGACCCGAGCGTGACGACCTGACGCCCGATGCCGCGCGTTCGATTCTTGGGCTCGATTTCGATGACGACGACCGGGACCGGATGCATGCGCTTTCCTTGCGGGCCCAGCAGGGCACGCTGACCGAGGAGGAGCGCGGAGAGCTGGCCAACTACCGCGGTGTGGGGCGCATGCTTGAGCTCTTGCGGTCGAAAGCGCGTCGCTCCCTGACGCGGGCCGGCCTCGAGCCCTGATGTCCGCGTCGCTGGTCTCACTTGTTCGCAAGCGAGCCCGGGAGCGGTGCGAATATTGCGAGCTTCCGCAAAGCTTCTCCTCGATTCCGTTCGAGATTGATCACATTATCGCGCAGAAGCATGGTGGCTTGACCGAGGAGGACAACCTGGCCCTCTCTTGCTTCTATTGTGCTCGCCATCAACGATCCTGATGCTGTGGCAGTCCGGCGCGCCCTCACGGAAGAGGGAGTTTTTCCCGCAAGGCGCCCATAGGGGACGCGCCATGGCAACCCACCGGTTTGGCCGTAGTGGTCGCGCACAGGGACTTGCTCTTAGTAGCGGCTTCGTTCAAAGAGGTCGCTACACCGCTTCGTCGTCGAGCAGAGCGAGCTTGTCGTAGATCTCAGTGAGGGGGACTTGGCAATCGAGGCTCGGCAGCAAGACTGTCGTGTCCAAGCCTTGGTAGTCGGTCAGCAGCCATTGCCCGCTCTCCAGCCGCTGATGGTGCTCAACCCGCTCTTGGGTTTGGTGGACGATCACATATTCTCGAAGTGATGCAATCGTCCTGTAGTGAGCGAACTTCGCCTCGCGATCGTAGTCTTCCGTCGAGGGGGAGAGGACCTCGACCAGCACGACAGGATTGAGCAACGTGTCGCGTGCCGTTTCGTGGAAACGAAGAGGACCGCACACGATTGTAACATCGGGGTAATTGTATAGCCCCGTCTGCGGGCAGTGGATGCGCTGATCGCTTGTCAGGACGAGAGAGCGTTTTGCCTTGAGCAGCGCTCGCAACGCCCCGCTAACGTTCGCCGCGATCGCGTTGTGCTTCGGGCTGGCGCCCGCCGTCGCGATGACCTTGCCGTTTACCAGCTCGCTCTTCGTCGCGGCGAGCCGCTCTGACGCGAGGTAGTCGTCTTCGGTGACGTAGCTGCGCTCGGCCGTCTGCATGCCTGACCGCTATCCCCCAGAGGCGGCTCGGTCAAGGATGCGCGCCAACTCCCTCGCTTGGCAGCACTTAAGATCCTTGGATCCCCCTCGCGAGCTTGGCGCGAGCACCCGAAGCTTGGCGCGAGCACCCGAAACCTAGCGCGAGCCCGCGAGCCGGGAGAGTGCTCCCGTCCCCACCAAACGCGCGTTCGCTTAGAAACAAGGGGTTCTGTGAACACACCCGGCCCAGCGCCCCGCCGCGCTTGGCGCCCCCTGAGGCAACGCGGGTCTCGCCCGACAGGACATTTGGTGAGGTAGCCCGCAGAATCAGCTCAAAAAGGGCGCGCCGCCAAGCGGCCCGAGGTGATCCAAGCTTGGTACCGGGTGATCCAAGCCGAGAACGCTGTGGTCCAAGCTTGGTGCCGGGTGATCCAACCCGAGAACGCTGTGATCCCGCTTGGCAACGGCGCGGTCTCGCTCGGGAAAGGGCCGTACCTTGAACGATTGGTTCGCGCAGAGCTTCGGGCTGGTGCCCGGCGTCGATGAACCTGTCACGGGCACCAAGAGACCGAGTGGGACGGTTTGGGCTCCCCATCGAACATGTTCGATTTCAGGATCGAACACGTTCGATTGGACGATCGAACATGTTCGATTTGACGCAGCGCTTCAATTCAGATTTCCCGCAAAAATGCGATCTGCCCACGGCCATCGGGGTTGGCCCGGCGGGTGCTCTATCTCCCTGGCGAAGGCAAACGCCGCCAGCAGCCCACTAGGGGGACCGCGGCGGCGCAAGCTGGATGCAGAGAAGGAGCACTCTCATGAGTACATCATCCACGTCCGTCAAACTTGGTCGCCGCGCCCGGCAACTGCTTCGGGATCTGCCCTCCCGGATTCTCGTCTTTCTCATGGCGCTCAACATCTATCCTCACCTCCGTGCGGCCCTGTTGCCGAGGGGCTACACGCTGACCGTACACAACCACTTTTGGAGGGAATTCTTGCGCTTCACAGGCTTCGTCAATACAGCGGCAAACGCGCCCATCGCTAGCGCCGAGGCTCGCGCTTCCGTGCTTGTCGTGGCCGAGTGGCAGACCACGGCATTCCGCTTGGTACCCGTCGTGTTGAAGCACGACTTCCCCGAGCAGCACGCGTTTGTGCTCGACAATCTGGTACCGATTCCAGGTGTCGGCGCAGTCGTGTCGGTAGCTGCGCTTCTCGACCGGCTTGACGCCCTGGACAAAGACCCCGAGCGCAAGAAGACGCGCAAGGCCGATCAGGCCGCCCTGGCCAAGCTTGCCGAACGAGGGATCACCCCGGCGGTGCGTCAGTACCTGCGGGAACAACTGGCCCTCGTAACGCATACACCGGAGCTGGACCCGGCGCTTCAGGCGGCAACCACGGCGCCGCAGGCGGCGGCTGCCAAGGGCGCCAAGAGCGAGGAGCGGGCGCGAGCGTTTCAAACCGTAAGCGCGCTTTTCGAAGAGTGGTCTGAGGTGGCCCGTCTCCAAATTACCAACCGGTCGGACCTGATTCGGTTGGGCCTGGTTAGCCGCCGCCGTGGCAAAAAGCACGATGGCATCGATGGTGACGCAGCGCCAGCCCCCTCGATCGCAGCCCAACCGCCTGCCATCACCTCCGGCTCAAACGCGTCCCTGTTGCTGCCCCCAGCCAACGCGGCCGGCAACAAGGGCGATGCCAACGCCCCGAAGCCCTCGGCCCCGGAATTAACGTCCGACCCATAAGCCCGCCCTAAGACCCCACCCCAACGGCGCGCCGCCCCCCAGCGGCGCGCCGTTTCTTCTTACGACCTGCACGATCATTGTTGAATACCCTACCCTCTCCTTCCGTCGCACTCCGCTGTGCAAGACGAAGCGAGCGCCATAGCTCCGTCGACCCTGCCTGCTGACTTCGGGGAGCTGGGGGACCTTAGGGGAACCGTTGTGGCCGGGGAGGGGCGCAACCTGCACTATCGGTTCGAGCGTCCGTTGGGAGAGGGCGCCCAAGCGTCCATTTGGCTCGCGTCACGCCTGTCACGCCCGGGAACGGCGGCGGGTCCCGTGGTGCTCAAGGTGCTTCGGCCTTCCCTCGTCGGCTCGGCACCCGAGCTTTCCAGGCTTGTTTTTCGCAAAGAAATGGTTGCCCTGGCGCGGCTGGCCGAGCGGGTTCCGCCCACACCGTTTGTGGTGGGGCTCCTCGACCATGGGGAGGTTTCCTGGCAAGGTCTTGGCCTACCTTGGCTCGCGCTCGAATACGTGCCCGGTGGCGCCCTGGGCGGCAACTTGGCCGCTCGCATGGACGAAGAGCTGCGGGCCACAGCCACGGCCTTCGCACCGGAACGGGCACGGCGCCTGCTCGGCTGTCTTGTCGCGGGCCTGTCCGCCCTGCACGAGCTGAGGGTCATCCACCGGGACCTGAAGCCCTCCAACGTGCTTGTATGCGGCGTGGGTGACAGCGAGCTGGCCAAGGTGGCCGACCTGGGAGCTGCGCGGCCGATAGGCATGAAAGCCACCTTCGATGCCAATGTTCGGGTAGGCGAGCCTGGCTTCACCGCGCCCGAGCAACACCACGACGCGCGGGTGGGCACCTGGTCCGATGTGTTCTCCTTGGCCGCGGTAACCTACTTCGTGCTTACCGGGGAGGCCATGTTTGCCGGCAGCCGTCCGGTGGCCCTGGCGCGGGCTTTTCAAGGCGATTTCGACCCGCTCGTCTCGCGGCCGCGGCTCCATCCGGCGTGGAAAACGTCGGACCTTGCCAGCGGAATCGAAGACGTTCTGCGGCGGGCCACGCGGCGCGTCATTTCCGAGCGAACCGCCACGGTGCGCAGCTTTTGGGACGAGCTGACACCGTGGCTTGCCCGCGCAGTGCTGGCCGACGCCGGGCGGTCTTCCCGTGTGGTGTGCAAAGCAACGCTCGAAAGCGCCAAGAAGGAACCGTGGACGTTTCAATGTGTGGCGGTCGAGCACGACGCCTCGGCGGCGCCGCCCGTGGTGCGGGCCTCGGCGTTTGATCCGGACGGTCACGGCATTGCAGCCTTCGATCGCGGTCTTGCCTATTGGGGAGGTGTCCAGTGGATTCCCATGCTGCCCCCACCCCGGCTGCGCAGCACGGGCCTCCGGGATTTGGTGCGCCTTGGGCCCGTTCGCTGGCTTGCCGTCGGCGAGCAGGGAGACGTAGCGTGTTTTACGCCTACCCAGTGCGAAACCCCTGCGGAGCTCGACCCTGCGGGCCCGACCTTCCGTCGGATTGGTGTGTTGGCGGAGCCCGACAGAGCAACCGGAGGAGTCTTCATGGTGCTCGGAAGCCACGGCGACCGCGGCTGGGTCTACCCCTTCGACGGACAGCGTTGGCTCCCTCCCGAGACCATTCAGGAGGCCCACCTTCAGGACATTTGTCGCGTCGACTCGGAAACAGCATTGGTGGCGGCCAGTCACGGGGACGGCAGCGGCTCGATCTGGTCGCTGCGCCTGGGCCGCAGGCCCAAACTAACGGCTACACTGACCCGGGCGGCCTCGGCGCTCGCCTCGACCCAGGGCGGTGCCGTGGCGGTTTGTTCTTCCGGTGAGGTTGCCTTGCTCGACGCCGAAGGCAAGCTTTTGCACACAGAAAGGGCCTGTGCCATGGGGCCCCTCACCGCGGTGGCAGAAGACAGCAGCGGGATCCTTTGGGCCGCCACCCGTGGTGCCTTGCTGCGTCGCGCCCGGAGCGGCGCTCCCTGGCAGCGGGTGTTCGAGGTTTTTGACCTCCGGGCACCCATCGTCAAGCTCACCATCGCCAGTGGCATTTTGGTCGCGCTGGCGTCCGACGGCACCGTCATTACAGGGCATCAAACGCCATGACCGCCATGCCTCCGTCTTACCAGACCGGCTCCATGCGGCGGCGGGACAAGGTGGCGGGGCCCACCCCCTCACGCACCTACGCGGGCCTGGTGTTGCTTTACGCGCCCCGCTACGACGAAATGGCCCCCGCCTTCCTGTTCAGTCGGCCCGAAATGACGGTCGGGCGCGAGCCCTCGAAGGACCTGGTCATTCCTGACGAAGGCGTGTCTCGCAGCCACGCGCTCCTTCGCTACCACAACGACGAATGGCACATTCAGGACGTCGGAAGCCGCCATGGCGTGTACGTCGACGGCGAAAAGATCAGCGAAGAAACCGTGCTGTTTCCAGGAGCGTTGGTGCGCATGGGCGCGGCCCTGTTCGAGGTGGTAGGTGAGGGCGCGGAGGCCTACACACGACACCGCATCGACGGCGTGGTGGCGGGTGAGCCGGCGGCCGAGGCCAAGCGCCGTGTGGCACGTCCGATCGTGGGCGGTGCCCAGACCGACCTCTTGCTGGCGCGAGCGGCAAGGGTAGCTGCGAGCGAAGTATCTGTCATCTTGCACGGTGAGAGCGGCACAGGCAAAGAGCTGTTGGCCCGCTACATCCACGACAACAGCAAGCGCAAGGGGCCCTTCTTGGCGGTCAATTGTGGGGGCCTACCCTTGTCGGTGCTGCAAGCCGAGCTGTTTGGTGTGGTAAGGGGAGCCTACTCAGGAGCCGACCGGGACCGGCCGGGCTGGTTTCGAGCAGCAAACGGAGGCACGCTGTTTCTGGACGAAGTGGGCGAGCTGCCCTTGGACGCGCAAGCGGGCTTCTTGCGAGCGCTTCAGGAGAAGGTGGTCGTACCCGTGGGAGGCACCGAGCCCCTGCCCGCGGACGCACGCATCGTGTGTGCGACCCATCGCGACCTCCAGGCGATGGTGCGTGAAGGCAGCTTCCGAGGTGACCTTTTGGCCAGACTCAACGGCATGACCTTGACCCTATTGCCCTTGCGGGAGCGACGAGAAGACCTGTACCTGTTGACGACGCGCTACCTGGAAAATCAAGGTTATGCGCACAAAGAGCCGTCCGTACCCTTCATGATGGCGCTTCTGGGGGCCGAGCTCCGTTTCAACATGCGCGAGCTGCAGAACGCGCTGATGCAAGCCGCCGTGTTGAGCGAAAACGACGAGCTACGGGTGGAGCACCTACCCGACTACCTACGAGAAGAAGCGCAGATTGCCTATCAGCTCGGGAGCACCGAAGAGCGCGTGGCCGGGCCGAGCGGCCATGTGGAAGAAAGGCGCGCCCAACCTCTCAACGGAAGATCGCCGGGAGAAACGGGCCCGCTGGCCAAGCGACGCAGGGCACCCTCCAAGGCTGTGTCAGCGTCGGGGGATGTGGAGCAAGAGCCCGACACGGAGAAGGACAAGCACGAGAGGCCGTCCATCGAAGAGCTGGTGCAGGTACTGGCGGACAAGCGCGGAAATGTGGCGGCCGTCGGCCGGCACTACCGGCGCTCGGCGGCGTCGGCACGGCGCTGGATTTTGTCGTATGGACTGCGACCGGAGGATTTTCGGTAGGGGGTGTTGGCGGAGAGCGCGGTGAGGGGGTTACGCGGCAGAAGCGGGGCAGAAGCGCCCGATGTCTGACGTTGCACGCGCTACGGCGGATCGGTACCATACCCGAGGTCCATGCCTAGATGAACATCGTCACCCTAGCTCCGTACCGGGTCGCTTGCCTGACCTGGCTATCTGCCCCCGAGCGCTGGCAGCTCACGGTCGTCTGTCGTGCGACCTTTCGACTAGCGTCAGGTCCATTGGCCCTGCACGAGCAACAAGAGTACCCGAACGAGGACGACAACTACTGGAACGACGACCCCCATCGGAGCCTGTATTCCCCATCGGACATGGTGCCCTTCAAGCGCGGGGCCGAGGTGATGCTCGTGGGGCACGCTTTCGCGCCAGGAAGGACGCCCGTTCGATCGCTGCTGGCGCGCCTAACCATTGGGGAGATCGACAAGACCATCGATGTCTTTGGGCACCGTGCCTGCGATCCGAATGGCAATGTCCGGGACGCCGAGCCGTTTGTGTCTGTTCCCCTGCGCTACGAGCGTGCGCGAGGGGGCCCAGGCACATGGAATCCGGTTGGCATTCCAGGTGACGGTGACAAGCGGGCTGCGTCCGACGCGTCGCTACCCAACTTGCAGCCACCAGGTCTGCAGATTCGGCGAGCGTCCGACGTCATTCCACCGATAGGGTTCGGCCCGATTGCAGCCACCTGGCTTGAGCGAGCTCAACGCCTGGGGCGTCACCGGAGGGTTTGGTCGGGCAGCTCTTGGATGGAGCAGCCGATTCCGTCGGACTTCGATGCCTCCTTCTTCAACGCCGCGCCGCCCGATCAGCAGCTCTCCGCGCTCAGTCCCGGGGCAGCGCTGACCTTGCACAACCTGCACACCGAGGAGCCCCAGCTCAGCGCAACGCTGCCCGAGTGGCGCCCTCAGATTTTCGTCGACTTGCCAGGCGCCTCGCCAAAACACCTGGATGTCAAGGCAGACACCCTGTGGATCGACACCGACCGGTCGCTTTGCGCTCTCGTCTGGAGGGCGACCTTTCCGATCGCGAGCCCCTCGCAGCAGGGAAGAATTGTCGCCTGCGTCGAAACCAAGACCGCCAAGACGACTTGGTCCGAAGCAGTGCAGGCGCTAGCACGCGAAAGCGCCCGCACCTCGCTGCTCGCGGACAACACAAGGCCGATGCCTGCGGAAGCGGAGACGCCCAAGGAGTCAACTCTGCCCTTTGCACCGCGAGCGGGAGGTTCCTCGCCTCAAATCAGCCCCTCGTTGCAAGAGCGTCTGGAGCGCCTGAATCAAAGCAGCGCGTCCGCGGGTGAAACCCTGTCCGCAGGGCACATGGCAAGCCACAGTCCAGCCTTGCCCTTCCCAACCAGCGGAGCGCCGGTGAGCCAAGGGGATGACCGCCCGCTGTTTCCGCCGCCGATTCTCGCGCCTCCGCCCCCGTTCGTCGAACCACCGCCCAGCGCAATGGCACCACCCCCTGTAATGATCGAGCCGCCGCCCGCCAGGGTGTCCAGACCGGAGAACGAAGAACAGGGCCCATGGCAACGAGCTGGCAGACGACGAATCGGCGCATCGACGCCAGGAGATGGAGCCGTCGCCCTATCCAACGCGGCCGCTGCAATGAGCCCATGGGCTCAGGGCGCACCAACTGCCGAAGACCCGCCCAAGCCGCAGGCGCCGAAGGCAGCGAGAAGGGCGCCCACCACGGTGCTGGAGCTCATTTGGTTCGACGCCGCAGTGTTGCCGCGAATCCGTCGCAATCCGCCCTGGAAAAAGATCCTAGCCAGTCAAAAGCCCAGGCCCAAAGACGAAGACAGCGATGTTCCGAAAGAAAAGCGGCAGGGGGGCAAGGACCAGCGGGACATCTGCGCGATATTCAAAGAAGCAACGCCCCTTGACGGACCTGGCATCGAGGAGGCTCTGGCAGATGCCATGGAAGAGGGTGTCTTTGCGCCACCCTTGGTGCTGCTGAGCGGCGAGCTGGAATTCTCCTTCGACCCCGTGGAGACGTTGAAGGCCACGGTGGGGGTCGTGTCGCCTTTTGCAGCAACGGACAGGAAGCTGGCGGAGGTGTTGGACGCCGCGAAAGAAATGCTCCAGTCCCCGTGGTTGGGAGGAGGTGGCGCGTTGTGTGAAGCAACCACAGACCGACTGAGGGACGCCTTTGGCGAAAGCAAGAGGGCCTTGCCTCAGGGGTATTTGGACAACCACGTCGAGCGGATGATGTTGGAGCAGAGGCGGTACTACAAGCGAGCCGTGATGGGTCAGGCCTGGATCCGAGGGGTGTTGACGCCCGCGGGCGGCGGGACGAAGGTTGTGGCGTACTTGCCGGTGGCCTTGGCGGAGGAGCTACCGATGTTTCGGCGAATGGATGTGCGGGTGGTGGGCGAGCTGCGGTTGCGGGTGGATCAGTATGAGGCCGCTGCTATGGCGATGAAGGTTGTGGGGGTGGGGCGGGTGTGGCAGCCTTGATCCGGAATTGGTCAGATTCTCGTGTTGATTTTCTTGCCGTCTTTCACCATGTAGTACGCTGTCCTAAATTGCCCATTTTCGTCGAGCCAGCCCGCTGATAGGCGAATGCGGGTGACACCAGTACTCGTCCCAAGGAGATTTTGGGTGGTGAAGCTCGAAAGATTGTCACCCTTCCAAGCTACTTGCCATTTCTTTTCTGGACCCCATAGTTCGACGCTAACCGTACGCGTAGGATTTGATGGCTGGTCGAATTTGGTGCCTTGCGCGTCGATCAGCAGTGCGAGGCTGGCGACTGCTGCTGGCTTTTCGACGTGCGCGATGAGTCGACTGAAGGGCCCTGTTGAATTCAACACGACGCTTTGAGCCTCACCGGGCTTGCCGTCTGCGCCCGGCGGTCCGGTAAGAATCAGCTCGGCCTTAAGCTTGCGAAATGGCTCGATGCAGACCCGCGCAAGAAGCCACCCCGTGAACGTTTTCTTCTTTTTATTTTTCAAGCCAACTTTGGAAGAACCACATATGAAACATGCCTTGCCAACCTTGTCGTAGTGGTCAGGGGGCCCGACATTGGCGTACACGTCCACGTGAATCGGTTCTATTTTGGCCTGGGTGAATGTTTTGCCGTGCTTTAGGACCGAGAATACGGCTCCACCACTTGCACGATTGGGAGCGTTCCATAACAAATAAATGTGCTTGTTTCCGAAGCGATCCGCGAAGTCGTTTATGGGGCGGCATGTCGACGAGGGGTCCACATTGACGTACTTGCCACGCGAGACTTTCCTAAACCCAAGGAAAAAAATCTTTGCATTTCCATCCTCCGGAATCGATTCAGGCGCCAGCTTCCACTCGGCGTACGCCTTTCCGCGCATCCACGTCTCTCGCTTCTTGTGCTCCTTTCGACCCGCGCGGCCTCCAAGTTCGAGATAGTCTTTCAAGGTTCCATTGGTAAGTTGCCTACCATTTTTCTTGAAGGACTTCGGCATCTCGCCGATACGAGTCTCGCTCCAATCTAGCCACTTTTTTTGTACGTAGCCTGAGAATTCCAACTGGCGGTATTGGCGCGTGAGCTTCAAGCAAATAGCGGTGACACCGGAATGGTCTTTCATGTCGATACCCCCCCGAAACATGCTCAGCAAGCTGCTGTGGGAGGTCACGTCCTTAGTCTCGATGGTTTCCCACTTGTCCGGCGCTGAAGATGGAATTTGTACTTCTAGTTGCATGGATTTCCCGTCCGGCATGGGTCCATCATGCGCGTGAACGGTACCAGAATCGTCGTTGAAGAAGACCCGCCGTATGGCTTGACCCGTGGACTCGCTCTCTACCGTCTCATCCTTTGGGGAACGGGAGATAGACTTCCACTTCAGAGAGACCAGTTGCATTTGGTTTGCCGAAGGCCCTTCCAGAAAGGCGAAGAAGCTGCCGCCGGAGAAATCGTGAAAACCCTTGAGTGCCGCGGCCGCGTCAAGGCCCGTGCCGTCGTGCCCCCAGACGTAAACTCTACCCGCGATCTGCGGATTATCGGCCTGAACATTCACCCTGGTATTGGCATCAAGGGTCAACATCGTGTTCCCATAGGAATCGCAAAGTTCTGCGGCTGCGACCTTGACTTTGACGTGAGCGATAATCAATTTTTTGTGTTCAACGTTAAAGCCCTCGTTCGATGTCCAACTTTTGCCCTCCGGGCACACAGCCGATGCACGAATAGCTGAGGTCGAGGCAATCCGTGCGATCTCGACACCCCCCTTTTTGGGTGCAGGATGATGCTCCTTGGTCGCCTTACCTTGCTGAGGGCCCTGCTTACCCATGCGGGCGGCCCTCCTTCGCCGAGCGCTTGGCCCTTCGCGCCCCGATAGTCACTGTAAAGTAGCCACTTAGAATGTATCCGCCATGAGTGGTGTCGCCAGCCCGGGCCGCAGCACACCCGCCGATTTCGACGCTCGCGCAACCGGACGTAATGACATCAGGCTCGCCGCCATCGCACCAAGCTAGATCGCCGACCCTGGCGGCAAGATGCCCACCGAGCAGAACGGTACGGCAGCCTGGACCGAGGATGGGTCCGCCGCGATGCGGGACCGGGTGATTCGCTAGGCATCTGTGACGGTCCCCAACTCTTGCAGCGCTTGGCATCGTTGATACTCACCTATTTCGGAGATGGCGCCTGGAACGCTCGAATCGAACCGCGACATCGTCGCGACCCAATCGTCTAGCCCTCGTCGTCGTCGTCGCCGTCGTCGTCACGGTCGGCGTCGTCATCGCCATTTTTTTGCGATGAGTTTCCGCAAAGCTCAAAAACCAGCTGTGCCTGGTCAACTGACAGGTCTTCCTCGTAACGGTAGACAATCTGTCGCAACGCATCTTCGCGTGCGTCGTCGGACCACGACGAGGTCCAGCGCGCACAGTCTACCGTTCCGGTGTCTACTATGTCTTCGCCATCTCCGGGCCACAGGGCGTATTCAACAACGTCCTCGACATCGTCTGCGTGCAGCGCAACGCTACAGACTGCGACGTTCCGGTCAGCGTCGGACAGGCGGTATATCTCCCACTCCGCAACGTCGCCCATCCGCTCGACGAGCACCAGCGACTCTGTGCCCGCTGGCGAGTGCATCTTTGCTTCAGACATAGTTTTTCCCGTAGTAGTCAAACCCCTCTCGAATCGCCTCGTAGTTTCGCGGCTCGTTTCCAAAAGGCGCCTTACCACCCCAGATTCCGTTCCCCGGGTCCCCCCGCTCCCCGTGCTTGCCATGCCGCTCTTGATGGCGCTTCCCCGCCAGCCTCAACACAAGACCCCTCGGCATGCCAGCGGCGGCGCCCATGACGCCCAGATGGAAGTTCCCGAAGTCGCGGTGCTCAGGGCCCCAGCGCTCCGGATCCCACGCGCCTCCCGGGGCGGTTTGCTGCTCGAACCAGTTCGGCGTCTCTGGATCAAACTGCGCGTGGTCCTCCGCCTCGTCTAGGTTGTCGTCGAAGTCCACGTCGTCGGGAACCTGAACGGGAAGCTCTTCGTCTTCGCCCCTCTGCTTCGCGGTCTTGTCCACCGGATTGATCCGAACCATCGGGCCACCCTGAACAACCAGGTCCCCACCTTCCGCTTCGACGCGAACCGCCGCACCAGCCAGCACCTTGATGTTGGCCCGCCCCGTAATCGTAATGTCCGCGGCCGCGCTAAGCAGAATGCTCGCCGCTGCGTCAAGCGTAATGTTGGGTCCTTCCAGCGTAATCGTCGCCTCCCCCGTGGTCAGCGTGATCTTGCGATCCACCATCTCTGTCCCCGTAGGGACCACGCCCGGACGAGGCTCGCCCAACTGCGCCATCGTTACCGAATGCCGAACACCTACCACGCTCGCATCCACAGCCCCGATCGCCGTCGTGCGATTCACGCCCACCGTCACGGTTCGATCAACACCCGTGGTTTCCGTCTCGTTCACGCCAACCACCTTGGTGCGGTTCGCGCCCACCGTGATGGACTCGTTGACTTTGACCAAGCGCTGCAGGTCTCGCTCGGCTTGCATGTAGACTAGCTCGGCGCCACGGGCATCCTCGAAACGAATCTCGTTGAACCCGTTGGACCCCGGCGTGGATTCGCTCTTCCACGTGCTCACCGTCTTGTTATCGGGCAACTTGTACGGAACGGGCTGCGAGGCGTTGAACATGCGCCCGACAATCACGGGTTGATCGGGGTCCCCCTCAAAGAAGCCTACCAGCACCTCTTGACCCACTCGTGGAATCATCATCATTCCGTAGCCGCCACCAGCCCAACCTTGGCTCACGCGTATCCAGCACGAGCTGTGGTCGTTGGACACTCCGTGCCGGTCCCAATGAAACTGCGCGCGCACGCGACCGTGCTCGTCCGTGTGAATGGCTTGCCCCGTCGGACCCACAACAACTGCGCTTTGCACGCCGTGGATCTGGGGCTTGGGCGTGACCTGCTTTGGGACATAACGAGAATCAGCGAACACCGCTTTCGCGGAAATGGACCACGCACCATCGTGTGTACCTTCGAGGACGCGCTCCACGACGAGGAGACGCTTGTCGTCCGCCAGGTCAGGCCTTGGATGATCCGCCACGCTGAATACGCAGCCCGCCGCAAGGTCGAGCACGTTGGTCAGGAATGACAGTGTGCGCCTTCCGCCAAGCTCGCGCGAAAGCTCATCGTCCAAGCGTGCCCGCGCCACCCGCTCGTCGGCGCGCGCCACACCGTGTTGATCCGCGACGGGCGTGTCCGTAGGTCCCTCGGTCTCAATGTGACTGATTCCGGGTGCATACCGGAAGCGCTCCAGCCGTTCGTCCGCCGGCGCCACCCCGCTTGCTTGGAGCAGCAACTTGTAGTTGACGGGCCGGCGAAAATCGTGGTCCCGAAGAGCAACCTTGGCAGAGCGAAGCTCGTGATGCAGGCGCGCCCGGGTCACCCAGTCCTTGTCAAGCGTCGACGCCGCATTTTCTACAAAGGCAACCGCGTCGGCTTGAAACGCGTCTCGGGCGGCCGGTGCGTCGTCGCAGACAACCTGGAGGGCGCCTCCTTCACGCGCGGACGCAAGGTACGTGATGCCCACTTCTTCAAGGAGGCGGCTCACGAACGCGAGGTCGCTCTCCCCGTACTGAACGCGGTACTCTACTTTTGGATAGCGAGCGGCGTCCACCTTCCACACCACGGACACCTCCCATTCATGGAGGATGGTTCTGACAATGTCCGGGACACTGATGTGTTGGAATATCCGGTAGTTATGTCGCTGGCTCAGCAACCACAAGGTAGGCGCGAGGCGGATTTCGTAGGTCGACAGCCCAGTTGACTCTACCTCGACCTGCTCAGCGGAGCGGCACACACCTGTCCAGTGATAGCTGCGCCCTCGCCCGGCCCGGGGCTCTCCTTCTAGGTGAAGCGCGGCCGGGTGACCCACCAACGTGTCGAGGTCGAGCTCGTCGTGCGGCGACACCGCAATAACGCGGACATCGAAGGGGTTTGAAAGTGCTTCCCGTATGGAAAAGCTGCGCACGGAAAGCGACTCGGGTGCCGCAGTCTGAAGCTCGATACGTGACATAGCGCGACGTCATGCCCTTTCCGCCGAGCCGTGCCTGGCAGAAAAACATCACACAACCGACCGAAAGCACGCTAACATCTGAATTGGTTCTATGGGAAAGAATTTCCAGTGCGATGGGGCTTCGTGGTCGTCTGCTGAGCCTCGTCTTGGCGATCATGGTCTTCGTCTCCGCGTTGGTGTCTCAGACGTCAGCAGCGTACGCTCAGACCCGGGCCATCGCGCAGAAGCTCTTCGAGACCGCGATGACGGCCATGGCGGCGGCCCAGTATGACGACGCGTGTCCGGAGGAGGTGGTGCGTCTAATCCCAGAAACGCTGGGCGCGAAGATGAAGCTGGCCGAGTGCTACGCGGAGTCAACGGGCCTCACCAGACGCCGCTGATCATACCTCCACCGAGCCCGATCGACGCCGTGACGGTCGCTCCGGGCCCCGGCGAATCGGGAGCGGTCGCGTAGAGAACGACCCCCCCGATCGTCGCCGCCGCCCCCACGCCGAGAAGCACGTACGCTGTTGTTCTTGCGTCGGCAGCCTCGTCACGAAGGGTCAGTGCTTTGGGTGTACAGACGTTGTTGCTGTCACACTCATCGAGAATGTCACTCCGTTTCGAGAGGAATTGAACGCCGAATAGCGCAGCACCTACCAAACCGAGGGCCCCTGCTCCCCCAACGATCGCTCCACCAATACGCTGTCCGCGACCCACATCCGATGTCTCGGAATCAGGATCGGTCGAGCCCCCATCTGCCCTCCTATTCGGTGCGGGCGCAACTGGAGCTGGCTCCGGCGCGGAAGTGGGTGGGGCCGCGCTCGGAGGTTCTTCCACCAGGGTCAGAACGACCTCCTTGGGCTTCGCCGCATTATCGACATCGACGGTCTCCGTGGTACTGACAGGGCGGTAGCCCTTCGCGGTCACTTCGATGCGGTGCTCGCCGGCTTCCACCAGTACTGGCCTGTCGCGCTCCTCTGGCACCAGCTCCTTGCCGTCGACCACCACACGCGCGTCGACGGCTGGAGGCAGCACCTGAATCCGAAGCTTGGGTATCCGCGCGTCCAGGTCCCGCAATGCGTCGCGGATCATGGTCGCCCGTTGCGCTTTTTGCACAGGGTCAGGGTCCCCTGCGTTCATGACCTCGGCCTGGGAGTAGCGCTCCCGTGCCAGCAGCAACTTCCCGTCGTAGTCGCTGCAGGACCCCAGGTTGAACAGGGTTCGGACCGTTGGATCGAGATCGAGCGCGGCTCGAAGCTTCACGCAACCGTCTTTCCAGTTGCCCTGCTCCAAGAGCTGACGCCCCTCGGAAGAAAGGGCTTCGGCCTTGGCGGCATCCGACGAGACCTGTGCACCCGACGACCGGGCCCATAGAGCTCCTGCTATGACAAGGGCTAGGGCGCCCAAATGCTGCGGAGTGATCACGGCTGGCTCGCTACCGGAGGAAGCTTGGCGATGAATATCTTGCTCCCAGCCCCGGCGCTCTGCACGCCACTGCCGAAGTCGATGGATCCATTGAAGTTGCCAACAACAACAATGTTGCCATCGGGGTCCGACGCAATCGCCGTCGCGTATTGACTATCGCCAGCGTCTCCCGCTGTTGTGCTCCAGAGGGTTGCCCCGTCGGTCGACCCCAAGGCTCCCGCATAGATATCGAGTCCACCCTTCGAGCCCACGGCTTGGCCGCTAAGAGTGGAAACCCCACGGAAACCTCCTGCTACGAGGGTGTTATCAAAGGGGTCCACGGCGACCCCGAAGTGAAGGTCGACGATGAGGTTCGCGTCGGAATTGCCGAGCTGCCGCGCCCAAATGGCCTCGCCTTGCCCAGAGGTAAGCTTGACAAAGAAGGTGTCATAGTTGGGAGAGGAGGAGGTAAGGGTAGGCACGCTCGGACCAAACTTGAGGTTGCCTGCGAAGGGTCCGGTTACCAGAGCATTGCCGTCGTAGTCCGTCGCAATAACCCGACCCCCTTGGTCAGCGCCGTCGCCAAACGCTCTTCCCCATTGGTAGATGCCATTGTTAGGTTCCAGCTTTATCACATAGATGTCGTGCCCTCCGATTCCGACGCGCGACAACTGGTGACCATCAATGTTGAGGTCGTCGTTGAACTGCCCCGTCAAGAGCACATTGTCGGAGCGGTCCACAGCGACACCGTAGGCGTATATGAGAGAGTTTCCCCCCGCGGTTCCGCCCATGCCCCAGGCCCAATCCTTTGTACCGTTCGCGCCAAGCTTGGCGATGTAGCCGTAGGTGTTGCCTTCGTGGGGAAAACCAGGCTCGACCAGGTCGATGGTGTCGGGCTCGGAGAAGTAGCCGGTGGCAAGCACCCCGCCCTTCGAGTCCGCAGCGACGGAGGTTCCCAGCTCTTGGCCGACGCCGCCGGTAACATGCTTCCAGAACGTACCTCCGGTTGAAGCGTCCAGTTTGCCGATGACAATGTCAGCCCCTCCTTGACTGGTAACGGGTTGGCCGTCCCCAAAGTCCACCGTTTGGGCAAAGAAGCCGGTAAAAAAGACGTCTCCCAAAGCGTTCGTGGCGACATTTCGTACAACGGACCCCATATCACCGGGATCGTCGGTGCAGCCTGCAGCCTTTCCCCCGGGGAAGTAACTGCTCCACGTGCACGACCCTTCGGGCGCGAACTTCGCCACGAACCCCGCGCTGGTCCCGACGCTGTCCATGGCAGCGCAGTCACCACCGAAATCCAAAATCCCCTCAAAGCACCCGCCCACGACGACATTGCCACTCTGGTCCACATCCACGTCCGTGGCCAGCTGAATCACGGTGGCGCCGTAGGAGTGGGTCCACGGCGATGAGCTTCCGCCGCCGCCGCCACTTCCACTGGTGCTGGTGCTGGTGCTGGTACCTCCATCTCCGCCCGTTCCACCTCCCCCGCCATCGCCGCCCGTAGTGCTACCGCTCGCTCCCGCGTCATTGACGTCGAAGTTTCCCAAGTCGCAACCCACCACGAGTGCCAAGAAACCAAGCGCTGAGCCCCGTGCCAATCCAAAATGAGCTTTCACAAAGTCCTCCAGTCAGGTTTTCACCCGTCATACCCGCACCAACGTAAACCCAACCGGTGGGCGGTCAGCCCGTGGTAGGAATCTGCGCTGTACCTGATGGACAAACGGGGCCGTTTCGAATCCGTCACGCGGAAAAACAAAAACATCGCCTACCCCTCGGTGGACCCGGGATTGAACTTGCGCCGCAGGACCGCCAGCGCCGCCCGCACGAGGTTACGCGCGGCCTCGGGAGATTCCAGGCCGAGCTCGACCGCAATCTCTTCGAACCCGGCGCCATCCAACCACAAGCTAAGGGCCCTGAATTGATCGGGAGGCAGCCCTCCCTGCGCAAACTCGAGGAGCTGGCGCGCCAGTTGGGCCGCCGTGTAGGGTGGTCTGACGCCGCGCTCTTCGACGAAGCCCGACCTCGCAAATTCGTTGAGAAGACGCTTCGGACTCGGCTCGGATGTCGGTGCGTCCGAGTCAACCTCGCCAAGCTCGGCCCTGATGTAGTCGCGCAGGGCGTTCTTGGTCGCGATTCGGATCCAGTCGCCGAAGGTCTTGTCAGAATGGCGCTCTATCCAGGAGAAATAGAGCTTGAGCCCCCGCCCCTGGTCTCGACCAAGCTTGTACATTAACGCCGTGACCACGTCGCGGACGCGATCGTCCAATCTACCCATCTTCCGCAGCGTTCGATCACTTCGAACGATGGCTGAGCAAATCGGCCAAAGGTACTCAACCAGCTCTTGCCAGGCGACCCCATCGCCCACCACCGCTCGGGAGGCGAGCTGTTCACAGCGATGGTGGTCGAGCTCGATTCGCGGCAACATACTCTCCTCATCACATGACTGGCGGTTTGCCGCCTTTCGAGCTCGGAGCGGGAGCCGCTCCCCTACCCCTAGATGTCGGTGGTGGAACGCGGGAAGAGCTCGAGGACGGAGCTGGAGTCGGCCCAGGCGCGGGCTGCCGGAACGGGCTCGGCGCGACGCTCGCTGTGGGGGAAGGCGCCGGTGAAGCGCTCGGAACGGGTGCGTCGACTGGGACTCCGCCGTCCATCTCCAAGGCGGGTAGGACGGGCACGGGCAGGGGTAAGACCAAGTCCGGCGCTGGAGTAAGAAAGCCCCAGAAGGCTATTTCGCGCAAACCGAGGAAAGTCGCAATGAGCAGGCTCAACGTCGACAGGACTGACAACCAGGCTACGAGCTTCCGGCGCTTTTTCTTGGGCTCGATCTTATCCGTGACAACCGCAACTTGACTATCATTGGTTAGCGGAACCACAGGAAGCGCCGGCGGCGGCGTTGGGGGAACAGGCGCGATCAGCGGCCCGGCAAGGTTGGGACCTTTTGAGGGTTCTGAGGGGAGGTTGAGCGCCGCAGCGAGTGCTTCAACAAGGTCCGACGCAGCCCGGAAGCGTTGCAGCGGGACAACGGCGGTCGCCTTCGCGAACCAGGTGTCTAGCTGCGGAGACAGCCAGACTCCACGCCGCGCAGAGCGTACTGAAGCTGGCTCCTTTGCCCCCTCCATGATCTTCCATAGGAAGGACCCGACGGCGTTGGTTCTTGCCTCCTCCGCCCAGTAGGCCTCGCCAACCAACAAGGTGTAGGCGATGTGTGCCAAGGCGTAGAGGTCGGATGCTGGACCTATCGAGCCATCTCCACGAACCTGCTCCGGCGACATGTAGAGCGGGGTTCCGATGGTTTCGGTCGTCTTCACGG
>CAYLJT010000012.1:0-26646 GCA_964383995.1 uncultured Polyangiaceae bacterium | reverse complement strand
CCGACCAGGCCTGTCCAGGGGAAGAGCGCGTAGCCGAGCTGCCAGATGTAGAACCGGAACGTGGTGTCGTCGCCCTCGTTGGTGTCGTGGACGTGGGAAAACGCCCGCTTGACCATGTCGTGAAACAAAAGCCTGTCCGTGAAGCCCGCGCCGTGCCGCGCGTACATGGCGACGAACCATGGCAAGGCGACGGCCAGGAAGATCAGGAGCCCGGAGGGAATCTCCATGCGCAGCAGGTCCCGAGGGCGGCGGGTCAGGAGCAAGAAAAGGACCGTGACCAGGACTGGAATGCCGAGCCCCGCGGGCCCCTTGCCCATGGTGGCGACGGCCGCAAAAAGCCACGCCGCCAAGAAGTAAAGGCGGGCAACCCGCCGTTCACCCCAATTGGCATAAAGCAGGACGACCAGCGATTGCAGCCAGATGGCAGCCTGGAGCGCCGGGGAGAGGCCCTTGGCCGCGGGGAAGAACTCGCGGCAGGCGTCGTTTCCAGGAAGACCGCAGTTGCCCGCGGAGCCAGCCTGGAAGGCGTCGGCCTTGAACGCGATGTGGAGAGGGTCTGTCTGAATCGGGACGTGCCTGGACAATAGATAAAGGATCTGCGGCAGCGCACAGACGATGATCGCGCCGACGACCAGGTGGTACGCGGAGAGCCGCAGACGGTAAGGTCCGAGGGGGACCTCCACCACCCGCACGAGACGCTCGGGATCTTCACGGACGCCGAGCACCACGAGCGCCATGCACGCCGTCAACGCCGCGACGAACGGCATGTCCGTCATGGTCTGATGCACCAGCAAAAACCACTGCGGCATCGTCGTCAAAACGACCCCCGCAAGGAGCCCGGCCCGGCGGCCGAACACGGCCGCAACAGCCTTGTAGAGCAGATAGACGCCGAGCAGTGCCAACAGGAAGACAGGCAGTCGCACGGCCCACTCGGGCCAAGGCTCACGCCCCTCTTGAACGGCCGACAACATCTGGCCGGCTCCGTAGCGCACCCCGAAGGTGGCCATCGCCAGGGCCTGTAGCCAAAAGTCGAGGACAGGCTTGGACCAGAACCAGCCATCTTGCGCCCACCACAACGAGATCCAGTCGTTTCGCGCGAGGATTTCCCTGGAGACCTCGCCGTAGTGCGTCTCCCAAGGGTCGCTCAGGGAGTGGGAGCCGAGGGTCGGCAGGTATAGCGCTGTAATCAATACGACAAGCCAGAAGCCGTGGCGGCGGAGCAGCGGGATGGCCTGTCCCTCGGCGTCGGTGCTCCACGCGTCGAACCCCTCGCCTACCCGGTAGACGCCGACGACCGTAGCAAGAAATGCGGCGGGGATGGCATAGGCGGCGGTGGCGGCGCCGATGTAGCCCGCGACGGCCGCACACACGAGGACGAACAGGGCGAAGGCGCCCACGCCGAACAAGCCGAGGGCGGGCGAGAGCTTGCGGAGCGTCGTGCGCTTGGCGAGCTGGCCATCGGCGTCGTCGAAGGTGCCGAGAAAATCGAGGGCACCGAAGGTCGCGACGAGAATCGCGAGGGCCCCGAGCGGCACGCCAAAGCGGTATTGCGGCCCGAGGGCCATCAACACGAACGCCACCACGACGCCCAACGCGAGGGGCCCAAGGCCGCGCCAACGGACGGGATTTCCGGCCGGAACGAGCCGCGGCTCGTCGTCGTCGTGGGGCCCTTCGGGGGGGCTCGACGGCGGGCCGTCGGGATCGACCCGGAGCTCCGAAGGTTCGCTGCCGAGGTGAGCGTTCGAGCTTGTCTCGGACGGGGCGTCGCCGCTCTCGGCGGGCTCTTCAGCTTCGCTCATGGCGGCGATGGCAGGACCTCAAACGATGAGCCTACAAATCCACCGCGAGGTCTTTGTTGCAGTTGATGTACGCGGGCGGGTAAGCCGAAGGGTCGGTGATCGGCTGCATGGTGAAGGTGGAGCCGTCGAGAGTGACCTTGGGTGTTTCGACGCTGCCCGAGACGGTGCCGCACAGAAACTCGGCGGGTTTGCACAGGGTTCCCATGAGCGTGGCTTGCACGTTGATGAGCGTGTTGCCCGAAATGGGGTTGGCTGTGCCGTCGATGTCGGCAGCAGGAGCCACGGCCGTGTAAGAGCCGTCTTCGGCGACGGGGAACGCGGGCACGTCGATGGAGCTGCCGACCGGTGTGCGGCGGTCGGACGCGAGCAGGGGCTGCAGGTTCATCGCCATCTCAAGCCCGCCGCCGCCCTCCGACGTCGTGATTTCGGCGATCATGGTGATGGGCTTTTTCGGCGTTAGCGAAGCCGAAAGCACGACGAAAAAGTCGCCGTCGACTTCGCCCGCGGCGGGCACCTCGCAGCCGGCGCCTCCGCCTCCGCCCCCCGTTCCCGTGCCGCTGGAGCTTGTGGTCGCGTTGGCGAGCCGAGCCTCGAACTCGTCGTAGGCGCCCTGCGGGTCCGCACATGCGGAGAGAACAAGGAGCGCGGGGATCGAAGAAAAGGCGAGGGCCCTTTTCAGCGTCGGTGTGGAAAGCATTTGACACCTTGCAGCAAGTGACAATTGACTAGCGGCCGCTCGGGGCCTTGGACCTCGGCGCCGCCCAGCGGGCAGCACCCTAACACGGTCCACGGCGCGAACAATCGCGATATCTCCTGGGCCGAGCGCGTAACCTCTCGCAGAAGACGTCATGCCGAAGCGAACGACCCTCGTCTCCGCCGTTGTTGTTGGCGCCGCATCCACTTTGCTCCCTGCTTCCGCGCTGGCAGCGGGCTTCGCGACGGCGCGTTTCGGCGGCGAGCATGGCCATCCCCTCGCCACCAATGCGACGGCCATCTACTACAACCCCGCAGCGCTAACGCAGAACGAGGGCTACCACCTCTTTCTCGACGGAAACATAGCGTTTCGAAGCCTTTCATACACGCGCACCGACGCCGTCGACGCCGCCAACAACGGCGAAGCAACGTTGTCCAACGTTGCCGCCGCGCCCATGCTTGGGGCTACCGCGAAGTTTGGAGATCTCGCGCTGGGACTTGGCGCCTATGTTCCGTTTGGTGGCACCGGTGTCTGGGACAAAGCCGATGCATGGAAGAACAACACGCAGTACCCCGGCGCCTACGACGGCGCCCAACGCTGGTACGCCATCGAGGGCACCATCCAGTCCACCTTCGTCACCCTCGCTGCGGCCTACGAAATTCCGCAAATCGGGCTTTCCGTAGGCCTTTCGGGCAATCTCATCTTCAGCAAAATCAACACGATTCGTGCACGCACCGGCGACGGCTCGGACGATCCGAGTCTGAGGGCCGATGGGAGCTCGGTCGAAGGGCGCTCGTTGGTAGACGTGAAAAACACCGCGGCAAGCCTCGGGCTGGGGCTCATGTACGAGGCCATCGAAGATCGGGCGTGGTTGGCGTTTTCTTACCAATCGCGGCCCAACTTTTCGGACGACCTCAAATACACGGGCGAGCTGAAAAGCACCGAGAAGTTGCCTTCCGGCGACATCGACATCCACTCGGCGTTGCCCGACATCTTCCGTTTCGGCACCCGATTCTTGGTCACGCCGAAGCTCGAAACCCGCGTCTTCGGCGACTACACACGCTGGAGCGTGCTGGAACGCATGTGCCTCGCAGAAGAAGGCGCCGAGTGCGGGGTCAAGGACGACGGCTCGGGCGCCACCCCGGCGACGCTGCAAAACCAGCCGCGGGATTGGCGCGACACGTTCGGCGTGCGCGCCGGCGTCAGCTATTGGCTCAGCGGTAGGCCCGGTTATCTGGAGCGGTCCGGCCGCAAACAACATCAACACGGCGGCGACGGCAGCAACAAACACGGCAAACAAGGCGGCGCCAAAGAGCGCGAGATCGAGGCCTTTCTAGGCCTCGGTTACGACTCCAACGCGGTGCCCGACTCGAGTCTCGAACCGGCTCTGCCCGACTTCGACAAGGGCACGGTGTCGCTTGGCGCCCGTGTTGGCTTCGGCGCGCATCTGCATGCGGCCCTGTCGTACACGCAGATTTTCTACACGTCACGAGACACGACCGGAAAAAGCACCGCCGACCAATACCTGGGTGCGTCGCAAAACCCCAATTCGGGCGGCACGTACGAACAGTCCATCGGGGTCATCAACGCGAACATCGACGTCAACTTCTGATGTTTCTGGGATGGCGACCCGACGCCGTCGCAACTAACCTCCGCCCCGCTCATGCCCCCGATTCGCCGAACAACGCTTGGTCTTGCGCTGCTCGCGCTCTGTTTCGCCGGCTGCGATCCGTCGGACACGAAGGGGCCCGATAAGCCTGCCATCTCCGCCGAGCCTGCGAAGGAGGCCTCGGTCGTCGGCGTGGATACGTCGACGCTCACGCCGCGCGAGCGTCGCGAATGGATGGCCCAGGTGAGCGAGCTGTTGGCGCCCTGCGCCGACGTGCCCGTGAGCATCGCGCAATGCGTGAACGAGGCGCGTCCGTGCAAGACGTGCAAGCCGGCGGCGGAGTTTCTGCTGCGCCAGGTGCAAGGCGGGCGCGCCAAAAAAGAGCGGGAAGACGCCTATCGATCGCGCTTCGATCCCACGAAGGTGAAGCCCATCGTGCTCGATGGCTCGCCCTCGAAGGGGGACCCCGACGCCGTCGTGACGATCGCCGAATGGGCGGACTTTCAGTGCCCCTTCTGCAAGCTCGTCTACCCCATGCTCGATGACCTCGTGGAGCGCTTCGATGGGCAGCTCCGCGTGGTGTACAAATTCTATCCGCTGAAGGCCCATCCCCAGGGCGAAATCGCGGCCCGCGCGGCGGTCGCCGCGGGCAACCAAGGCAAGTTCTGGGAGATGCACCACATGATGTTCGACAACCAGGAGCGCCTCGAACAGACGGACCTGGAGCGCTACGCCAAGCGCATCGAGCTCGACGTTTTCCAGTTCCGAAAAGACATGGTCTCGAAGGAGACCACCGATCGCATCGAGGCCGACAAGAAGCAGGCCGACGATTTGGGCCTCGAAGGGACGCCCTTTTTGTTCGTGAACGGTCGCGAAGCGGACCTCAGCACGTTCGTGAATCCCTACGACGATCTCGAAGAGTGGATCCGGCTCGACATCGAGCTCGCCGGCAAGACGCCCAAGCCCAAGCCCCCGAAGCCCGCGCCTGGCGCGAGCGCTTCGGCTGCTCCGTCGGCAGCTCCCTCGACCGCCCCTTCGACTGCCCCCGCACCTCCGAAACCGTGAAAGTCGCCGACGTTTGCGGCTGCTTTCCCACGGGACGTCACTACCCCGGCATCGCCCATTTGCTGCGCGTTCGCGCGGTCGGTGTGGCGACCGAGCTCGAGGCAGAGGCCGCGTGGATGGACCTGCCCGTGGCGCTGCTCGACGTGGAGACCACCGGCACGGACCCGGCCAATGACCGCCTGATCGAGATCGGGATCGTGGTGGGTCAGGGCGGCCAGATCCTCGAGCGCGTGGGTTGGCTGATCCATCCCGGGCGCCCGATCTCCGCGGAATCAACGGCCATTCACGGCATTACCGACGACGATGTCCGAGACGCGCCGCCGTTCAGCGTCGTCGTTCCCGAGGTCCTGCGAGTGCTCGAACGACGCATCCCGGCGGCCTACAACGCGTCCTTCGATCGCTCGTTCTTGCTGGCCGAGATCGAGCGCGCCGCGCTCACGCCCACGTCGCCGCCGCCGGCCCTGCGCCGCGAGGTGGACTGGATCGATCCGCTGGTCTTCGCGAGGGAGCTCTACAAGCACGAAGAGAGCCGCGCCCTCGGCGAAATGGCGGCTCGGCTCGGCATCGCGTTGGAGCGCGCCCACCGCGCCACGGACGACGCCGAGGCGGCCCTGATGGTGCTCTACGCCCTCGCCAAAGACCCACGCGTGCCGCGGGGTTACGGTGGCCTCATCCAAGAGCAACGGCGCCTGAGCCGCCTCCAAGACGAGGCCCGAAAGCTCTGGCGCAAGCCGAGCTGAGATGAGCGACAAGCCCAAACGAAGGCTCCCCGTACTGCCTTCGACGCCCGCGGAGGAGGTCGAGCTGCCGCGGCCGAAACTGCACGGCGTGGTGCTCGGCGGAGGCACGACCCTGTTCCTGCTCGCGCCCCTGGGGCTCGCCGTGAGCCGCGCCGCGGAGGAGCTCGCGGACGGCCCCTCGGGGGGCATCACGGTGGTCGCCTTGCACGTCGCGTCGCTCGCTCTCTCGGCCTTCGCCGGGGGCTACGTCGTGGGTCGTTACGGCGGCCTCGCGGGGCCGCGCGAGGCGACGCTGGGCGGCGTGAGCGCGGTGGCGATCCCGTGGAGCTTGCTCGGCGCGGCGGGCTCGAGCGGCGCGGGGAGCCTGGGCGTGTGGCTCGCGGCCCTCGGCGTGCTGGTGGGGGTCGCGGGCGGAGCGGCCTTCGCAGGTGGGCGCTATGGCCGGCGCAAGCGCGGCGCGGGCCCGTAGACGCGCAGGGGCTCGTGCGCTGCGGCGAGGCTCGCGTACGGGCGGTCGCTGCGCGGATCCCGAGCGTCGGGCGCGAGCTGCAACAATGGTTTGAGCACAAACGATCGTTCGTCGAGGCGCGGGTGGGGCAGCACAAGGTCGACCTCCTCGTGCACCTCGCCCTCGATCCAGGCGAGATCGATGTCGATGACGCGGGGCCCGAAGCGTACGGCGTCGGGCCGCACGCGGCCGAGCCCTCGCTCGACGCGGAGGGCGCCTTCGAGGAGCGCGCGGGCGGAGAGGGCCGTGCGCGCGAGGACCGCGGTGTTGAGGTAGTCCGGCTGCGGCACGCCGCCCCACGGCGCAGTTTCGTACAGCGTCGCGCAAGCGACGACCGGCACCCCCTCTCGCTCCAGGCCCTCGATCGCGCGCAGCAGCGTCGCCTCGCGATCACCGAGGTTCGAGCCGAGGGCGAGCACGACGCGGCGCATACGCGCTCCGGGCTATCACACATGCGCACACGCCACCGCAGACGGATCTCCGATCCCGCTGGATCAAAGATGATCCATGTCGGAGAGCCTTCATTTCCCGGCCATTCGTGAGCCTTCGCGGTTGGTACATGCCGTGCTCAAGGGCGCTTGGGCATTACTCCGTTCACTCCCCGCACGGGAAGGGCATCCATGGCATCGCACGTAGCGCAGTTCTTCGCAGTCGCGTTTTGCGCGTCGCTAATTGGTCTCTCGGCGAGCTGCATCGGCGTCCCCGAGCCCGAGGACGAGAGCGAGGCCTACGATGACGGTCCGGAGCCCACGGGGGATCGCGGCGACCCTGTGTCGTCGGGCAGCGTGAGCGACGCGGCCGCGCAGAGCTGCACGACGTCGAGCGTGCTCGGCCTTTCGCAGCAAATCATCGCCGAGGCCAACTGCATTCAGCCGGGCGCCTACGCCGAGGTGCCGAAGCTCTCCAACATCACGTTCAACGCCAACGTGTTCCCCTACATGCAGGCACCCGCGCGCGACGCGCTGGTCAACGCGCTGAACGCAAAGCCTTCGAAGACCCTCACCGTGAACTCGATGCTGCGCACGGTGGCCCAGCAATATCTGCTCTACCGCTGGTATCAGCTCGGAAAGTGCGGCATCGGCCTCGCGGCCAAGCCTGGCAAGAGCAACCACGAGACGGGCCTCGCGATGGATGTCGCCGAGTACTCCACGTGGAAGAGCACCTTCTCCGCGTACGGATTCAAGTGGCTCGGCAGCAACGACCCTCCGCACTTCGATTACACGGGCTCGGGCAAGAAGACGTACACGGGCGTCGACGTCCTCGCGTTCCAGAAGCTCTGGAACCGCAATCACCCCGAGGATGTGATCAGCGAAGACGGTTCGTGGGGACCGAACACCGAGGCGCGCATGAAGAAGTCGCCGGCCGCGGGCTTCCCGAAGGGCGCGACATGCGGCGCGCCGCCCGTGGACAACCCGCCCGACGATCCGCCCGCGTCGAGCTGCGCACACCCCACGTGCGAAGCAGGCGCGGCCCTCACCTCCGGGTGCGATGCGTGTGCGACGCAGATTTGCGCGGTGGACTCGTATTGCTGCAACACCGCGTGGGACGCGACCTGCGTGGGTGAAGTGACGACCGTGTGCGGCGCCGCGTGCGACGCGCAGCCCGCGGGCTGCGGCGTTTACGAGGGCAAAACAAGCTATTCGTGCGCGCCCGACGGTATGGGCCGCGGCAAGTGCACGTCGGGCTCGCTCAGCTACGAAGCCTGTGATCGCGGCTGCCTGATCACGTCGAGCGGCGACGACGTGTGCATGGGCACCACCTCGACGTGGTCGTGCACGGGCAGCTACGGCACGAGCAAGGCGGAGAACGGCGACTACTACACCACGGCCTTCGGCTGCTGGATCGACGACAACGGCAACCACCAGAGCGACCCGGGCGACAACTGCATCCCGACCTGCATCGAAGAGGCGAACGCCGATGGTTTGTGCGCGGGCATGAGCGGCAAGGTCTGCGAAGAGACCGTGAAGTGGTACGCGGCGGACGCGGCTCGCTTCGGTTGCCTCGCGCGCCTCAAGGTCACGAACCCCGTGAACAACAAGTCGGTGGTGGTCGTCGCCCTCGATTACGGCCCGTCGTGCACCATCGAAAAGAACGTGTCCAAACACGTGATGGATCTGTCGTACCCGACCGAGAACTACCTCTTCGGCGGCCCGACCAGCGCCACCGAGAAGGCCCTCGTGCACGTCATCGAGGTCGACGCCTCGACGCCCCTCGGCCCGACGAACTGAGCACCTTTTAGCTAGCGCGGGCGAGTCAGCCCCATCGCCCGCGCGACGCCATCGCGATACGCCAGCCACGCGAGGTGCGCCTCGTCGACCGCGGAGATCACGGCGTCGGAGAGCGTCGCGTTGTCCCCCGCGTGATCGAGAACCATGGCCCATGCGTCGGCGCGGTGCCCCGCTTCGACGGCGCGGTGCGCGCGCGTCAAACGCATGCAGCCAGGGGGACAGCCGTAGTGCGCGACGAGCGGGTGCGCTCGAAGGACGTCTTCGATGGGCGGCAAAACCCGCCTTCCCGCAAGCTCCGCGCGCTCGTGCACGCTGCCTTCGACGAAGATCGTCAACACCGCCGCGCCCACCACCCACGGCGCTTCCGCGGTCACTTGTTCGAGGAGCCCGCGGTAGTGCAACGCCTCGGGCTCGAGGGAGCCCTCCGAGCCCTCGAAGGTCCGGCGATCGAAGCCCAATCCGCCCATCATTTCGAGGAACAGATCGGGGTGCGAGACGCCAAACGAAAGGCCCCCGGTTTGCTCCTCGAAGATGTTCGCCGCGAGGGCCTTGCGCACCGGAGCGGGCGGCCCTTTGCCGAGCAGCCGCGCGAGCAGCACGGGAAAGTCTCGGACATAGGTGAGGTACTCGTGGCGATAGTGCGCGTGGAGCTGAGCGGAGGAGAGGCCAGGCTGCGTGAGGTGTGACCACGCCCAGTGATCCTTGCGATCCATGATGCTCAAGAGGCGATCTTGGAGGGCCTCGCGGCCCTGAGCGCGGGCCACCGCGACGGGCCACGAGCGACGCGCCATGCTGGGATCCACGGGCTCGAGAACCGGTTCGACGCTCGGGATCGACGACGTGGCGCCCGGCCGCGTCACGGGCTCGGACAAATCGGGCTGCGCCAAGGGCGGCGTTGGCTCGTCGACGACAGGAGGCGGTGGGATGGGCGTGGCCACCGCGATCATTTCGGGCATCGGCGCGGGAGGCAAAATCGGCTGCGCGGGCGGCGTTGCGGGCCGCGGCGGGACCAGCGTGACGGGCTCCGCTTCCCAAGCGGTCTCGGCCTTTTCGACCACGTCCTTGAGGGACGGCAGGGTGGGCGCGACGGGTCGCTTCCCGGGGGTCGGTAAACGGACGGGCTCGATCACCACGGCACCGTCCATCATGTTTCGTCGCCGTCGAATCGCCCCACGCTGGGCGCTACGACGAAGCGTGTCCTTCCACGAGAGCTCGCTCATCAGCTACTGGATCCCTATTCTTCCAACCTGTTAGCATGGGCGCGGCATGAGCGAGGTCACGGAGCCGAGCGGGGGTTCGGCTGGAAGGCTCGGAAAGTACGAGTTGCTTCAAGAAACCGTGGCTAGCGGTGTGGCCGCGACTTTTCTCGCTCGCACGAGCTCTACCGAGACCGATGCCGCACGAACGGTGAGCATCTTACGGCTGCACCGCCACGCCACCAAGAGCGTGGAGCCCGTGGAGCAATTGGTGCGCGAGGCCCGCCGCGCCCACGGCATCCATCACCCGAACGTGGTCCCCATCCTCGAAATCGGCGTGGGCGACGCCGAGATCTACATCGTCTCCGAGCACGTGCCGGGCCTGACGCTGGCCGAGCTCGTGGAGGGCGCAGGGGCCGAGGGGCTGCCCCTGCCGGTGTTGCTTCGAATCATGCTCGACGCGTTGGAGGGTCTCGGCGAAGCCCACGAGCAAAAGCCGGCCTTGGCGCATGGCGAGCTCGGGCCCTTTTCGATCCTGGTGGGCGAGGACGGCGTCACACGGCTGAACGGCCTCGGCGTGGCGCACCCGCTGAGCCGCCTCGGCTTGCACGGCGTGCGCGGGTACGAGCGCCTTGCGTATGCGGCGCCCGAGCGCGTGAAGGCCATGGCGACCCCCGCCACGGACGAGGCGGCCGTGGACCCGCGCAGCGACGTGTACGCGATGGGCGTGATGTTGTGGGAAGGCATCGCGCGCAAACGGCTCATTTCGTCGCGAATCGAAGCAGCCGTCGTGCAACGCGTGGCGGCCGGGGGCGTCGGCGCACCGTCCATTCCCGCGGGCGTCAACGTCCCAGAGATCGTGCTCTACGCCCTCGAACAAGCCCTGGATCGCGATCCCAAGAAGCGCTTCGCGGACGCGCGCGAGCTGTCGGCCCTGGTGCAAACCGTGGGCGCCTCGCGCATGGCGTCCACGGCGGACGTCGCCGCGTTCGTGGCGAAAATAGTTGCAGCTCAAACGACAAGCGCGCCGGGCGCGTCCTTCGTCGCCATCGAAAATCCCGTGCCCGAGCGCAAGACGATGCCCTACGGGCAGTCAGCGGCGAGCCTCCTGGGGGACAAGAAGAACCCCGCGGCCGGTCGCCTGCGTCCGCCGGACCGGGGTACGTTGCCCTTCGGAAAGCCGGCGGCGGGTCTGGTCGGAGGCATCAACCTAGCGGAGGCGCGGGCCGCGTTGAACGCGCCCACGGCCGCCGCGCCGGCCGCGCCCAAGGCCAAGCCGCCCGCGCCCACGGCCGCCGAGCCCCCGCCCAAGGCCGCCGAGCCCAAGACCCTGCCGCCGCCCGACGACGACGATGACGGCCCCGAGCGGTCCGAAGACGCCTCGCTCAAGCTCGATTGGGAGGCGCCGTTGGCGCATTTGAGCGTGCCGCGCTCGCCGGCCAAATCGCCGTCGGTGCTGCCCCATCCGCACATCGCGAAGGCGCCCGCGAGCGCGACGCCTCCACCGGCCCCGAAGCCAGCTCCGGCGCCTCCGGCCGCCGGTGGAAAATCGTTTGAGCTCAAATCATCTCAGGCTGCGGTCCCCGCACCAACGGCGAAAGCAGCGCCGCCGCCGGCGCCCAAACCCGCCGCAAAGCCGCCCCTCCCCAAGCCGCCAGCGGCGCCCCCACCCAAGGCGCCAGCGGCGACTCCTGCGAAGGGCCCCGATCCGATCGCCGCGAAGCCGGCGACGGCGAAAGCCGAGCCCACCGCGCCCGGACCTCCGCTGCCGAAGATCACGACCGCCGCACCCCACATCGCCAAGTCCCTCGAAGAGCTGGTGGCCGACTTCGACGACGAGCCCGAGCCGCCCTCGCGGCAGCCCACGGCCCGACATCAGGTGGTATCGACCGGGGATTTGCAGCGCAAATTGGAGGGCGGTTGGCGCCTCGGCGGCACCGCCACCATCGAGATCACCGAGAAGGAAGGGCCGCCCAGCAGCGAGATGCAGGCGACCCAGCGGGTGCCTTCGCTGGAGGCCCTCGCCGAGGTCGCGGCAAGCTCGACCGACAAGCTCTTGCCCGGCGACTTGGTCGATCGTTACGAGCTTTTGCTGCAGGCCGAACGCCACGCGGGCGTGGCCACCTGGGCCGCGCGCATCGCGGGCTCGGCGGGGCGGGTCGTCGCACTGCACGTCCGCGGCTTGCCCGAACGCGAACAGGGCCTGCGCGATCTGTTCGCGCGCTGCGCTGCCTTCGCGGCCAAAGCGAGCCACCCGAACATCGCGGAGGTGCTCGATTTCGGGGAGACGGAGGACCTCGTCTACGTCGTCAGCGAGTGGATCGATGGCGCTTCGCTCGACGAGCTGCGCGCCGCCGCGGGCGGCTCCCTGCCGTTGACGATCGCCGCGCGTTTCACGGCGGATCTCGCCGCGGCGCTGCAGGTGGTTCACGAGCTCGGGCCCAACCCGATGGGCGCGCGCCCCGTGCATGGCGCGATTTGTCCGCGCAACGTGTTGGTCACGCGGGCGGGCGTGGCGAAGCTGCGGCATGTGGCGCACTTCGGTCCCATCGCGTCGCCCGTCCCCCTCGTCAGCCCTCCGGCCTCCGAGTTTTCGTTCCGCGCACCCGAGCAAAACGCCGGAATCTCCCTCGATCGGCGCGCCGATGTCTACGCGCTCGGGAGCGTATTTCAGTGCCTCGTCACCGGCCGCGCGCCGAGCCCCGACACGTCGTTGCCGGAGGGCGGAGAGCTCGCGGCCATCGTCGCGCGCGCGATGTCACCGCAAAGGGAGGCGCGCTTCGCGACCACCGCGGACATGCGCCTCGAAATCGAGCGCGCCCTGGGAGCCCTCGGCGACGGCCCGAGCGACGAAGACCTCGGGGCTTTCGTTCAAACAAATCTGGCGGATTTCCTGCAAAAACACGCCATCGATCTGGGCAAAGCCGTGGCCGCTGCCGACAACCGCACGGCGAGCACGGCGCCCAAAGCGCCCACACCGAAGACACCCGCCGCCTCCGCCGCGAAGATCGCCATCGACGCTTCGAAGGCCGTCGTCATCGACGAAACGGGGCAAAAACGCGGTGCTTTCGGCGCGCCCATGGCGGACCAGCTCACGCAGCCGGGCAGCATCGATCGGGGCGAGGTCTTCCGCGTGACGCCCCCGGCGGCGCGCCACTACGCGCGCCCCGAAGGTGTCTCCCTCGACAAGCCCGAGCCGAAAAAGAAGGGCCGGACGGCGATGGTGGCGTTGATCGTCGTGCTCGTCGTGGCCCTGCTCGTGATTCTCAAGCTCCTATTTCTGCCGTAATCGAGCCCGCGCCGAGCTCCACGAAGCGCGTGCGCGGGAAGGCCTTGGCGCATGATTCGAGCTGCCATTCGCCTTTGAAAATGACGACCGGCCGGTCGTGCACATCGTAGACGCCATAGCCAAACAGGTCGTTTTCGAGATCCGCCATCGGAGGCAGCTCGCCTTCGACCCAGCGCGCAAGGTTGAGGCTCAAACGATCGAAGCGGACCTCCACGCCGTACTCGTTGTCGAGCCGCGCCTTCACCACCTCGAACTGCAGCTCGCCGACGGCGCCGATGATCGACTCGCCCTCGCGCGACTCCGGCGGTCGAAAGAGCTGAATTGTGCCCTCTTGCGCGAGCTGCGTGAGGCCCTTCTTGAGCTGCTTGCGCTTCATCGGATCGAGCATCGCCACGCGCGCGAAGTACTCCGGCGGAAACTGCGGCAGCGGCGGGAAGCGGAAGGACTGGCCCGTGCAAATGGTGTCCCCGATAAGAAAGATGCCGGGGTCGAACAGGCCGACGATGTCGCCCGCGTAGCCCTCTTCGATGATCGTGCGCTCTTGCGCCAAGAACTGCGTGGGGTTGGCGAGGCGAATCTCGCGATCGAGCCGCACGTGCTTCACCTTCATGCCCCGCTCGTAGCGCCCCGAGCAGATGCGCATGAAGGCCACGCGGTCGCGGTGCGATCGATCCATGTTGGCTTGGATCTTAAAAACGAAGGCGGAAAACCGCGGATCGTCGACCTCGATCGGGCCCGCGTCGCTGGGCCGTGGCGCGGGCTTCGGCAGCATCGTGATGAACGAGTCGAGGAACTGCGGCAGACCGAAGTTGGTGATCGCGCTCCCGAAGTACATCGGCGTGACCTCGCCGCGCGCAAGCCGCCCCATGTCGAGGTCGTCGCCCGCAGCCTCGAGCAGCTCCACATCGAGGGCGAGCTGCAGCGCCGCGTCCTCGCCAATGGCCGCCACGAGCTCGGGCGCATCCAAGCTATGCGCGCTCATCGGCGCCATTTCGGCCCCGTGCGCCACCTGCTCGAACAAAAAGACCTGCTTCGTGAGGCGGTGATAAACGCCGCGAAAACGGCCGCTCGAATGAATGGGCCAGGTGACCGGATAGACGCCGATGCCGAGCACGTCCTCCACTTCGCCCACCAGATCGAAGGGCTCCCGTCCGGGCCGGTCCATCTTGTTGACGAACGTAAAGATCGGCATCTGCCGCAGCTTGCAGACGCGGAACAGCTTCTTCGTTTGCCGCTCCACGCCCTTGGCGCAGTCGAGCAACATCACCGCTGCGTCGGTGGCCATCAGCGCGCGGTAGGTGTCCTCGCTGAAGTCCGCGTGGCCGGGCGTGTCCACGAGGTTCAAGAGCGCGCCTTTGTAGGGGAATTGCAGCACGCTCGACACGATGGAGATGCCGCGCTCGCGCTCGATCTCCATCCAATCGCTCACCGTGTACGAGCGCGCGCGCTTGGCCTTCACCGCGCCCGCGAGCTGGATCGCCCCGCCGTAAAGCAGCAGCTTTTCCGTAAGCGTGGTTTTGCCAGCGTCCGGATGAGAGATGATCGAGAAGGTCTTGCGCCGCGCGATTTCGCGCAGGGTTTCGGTGTCGGCCACGGGGCGCGCAGGATAGCCGGGTTAGGCCGTCACACGATGAAATCGAGCATCTGCACCCGCGTGAGGTGCTCGGCGAGCTTCTTTTGGTAATCGGGGATCAGCAAATCCAGCTCGATCACCACGCCGTCCTCGTCGACCGACTCGACCTTCCCGCTCAGCGGGATCTCGTCGCTAGGCGTCACCAGCACACCGCTCCAACGATCGGCGACCTTGGCGCCCGGCAGCCGTACCAAGCCGAGCCAACCGTCGGACATCGCGCTCACGGGTACGAGCGAACCGTTGTCGAGGCGCACCGACGTGGAGAGCGCGTAGGCCGGCGTCACCATGTAATGACCCCGGCGATTGTGCTCGATCATGTCTTCGAGGGTCTCGCACACCACGCGGCTCAAAGGCGTCTCTTCAGCCTCCAGCACCACGTCGCGGAGCTGCTTCATTTTCTTTTGAGTACGTATCAAATTGCCGCGCATCTCATCGACACGACGCAGATCGCGCTTGAGCTTGTCGGTCACGATCTTCAAGAGGTTGTGATAAAACGGGAACGCGACGTCGCCGTTTTTCTCGAAGAAATCCATCAGCGAAACGGTCGAGATACGCAGCACCTCGGAGGGCTGAGTGGTGCGCGCCGTGGTGTTTCGCGCGAGGCCCGTCATCGCGCCGAGCTCGCCGATGGGGGCGATGGGCGACAATCGAAAGCGCGTCTCGCCGTGCTCTTCGAGGCCCACTTCGCCCGAGGTCAGCAACAAGAAGTGTTTGGGCTCCGAGCCCGCTTCGAAGAGCACGGCGCCCGCGGGGAGCTCGAGGCGCTCGAAGGCAGCGAGCAGCTCATCGAGGTGGGTCGCGGTAATGCCTTGAAAAAGCGGGATAGGGTGCAGCTCGGCGGGCTTAACCGACATGGGCGATATCTCCTAGGGCCGGGTAGCATACGCGCTACGGCCTGGATTTTCGCACTACATGTTCTCGACAGACTTCAGCAGCTCGGGGACGAAAGCCGTGCGCGGGCGCATGAGCTGTTGTCGCAGCCCGGTGGCCCTGACCTTCACGATGGGCAGATTGCCGTCTTCGGTAGCCGCCTTGAGCGGATCGTCTTTGAACCAGTACTCGTAGCCCTGGTCTTTTTTGTCTTCGGCAAAGGCCGAGAGCGGAACGATGGAAAACGCAAGAGTAACGACGATCGACAAGGACACGCGACGAAGCATGGCTTCCTCCTTATTGGGGCCCCCACGCTCATCGACCGGGTTTTGGCGCTTTTGCCAGGGTCGGCGCGTTGTGCAGGAGCCGGGGAGTGAGACCGCAAGGCTGTATCGACCTTGGGTGGAATGTTTCACCCTTCTCAGGCGCCTCAGCGCTCCGGTAGCCTCCGCAGCATGGCGAAAAACGCTTTCGTTTTGTTCTTAGCGTTGGGCTCGGTGGCGATGGGTTGCGGAGGGGACGACGCCGAGGGCTCGTCGAGCGGCGCAACGTCGGGCGATGCAACGACCACGACGAGCACGGGCAGCGGCGAAGGCGGAAAAGGGGGCTCCGGGGGCTCGGGCGCGACGACCTCCGGCACGGGCGGAGGGGCGGCGACTGGAACAGGCGGATCGGGCGGCGAAGGGGGCTCGGTCACGCCGGAATGCACGGCAGGCAGCAAAGAGTCCTGCTACTCGGGCCCCGCAGGCACCGAAGGTGTGGGCGTGTGCCACGCTGGCGAAAGAACGTGCAACGCCGACGGAACCTGGGGGTTGTGCGTTGGTGAGATTCCTCCCCAGCAGGAGAACTGCACGTTCATGACCGACGAAGACTGCGATGGTCTCGTCAACGAGAGCGGCGCGGGCTGCAACTGCGTACCAGGGACCACGCAGAGCTGCTTTGGAGGGCCTCCCCTCTCGGAGAACGTGGGCATTTGCCTGGCTGGCACGCAGACCTGCGCCGCCGACGGCGTAAGCTGGGAAGACTGCCTGGGCGACGTCTTACCGGTCATCGAAAACTGCCTGTTTGCCGAGGACGAGGACTGCAACGGTGTGTCGGAGGCGTGCACAGGCACCTACCAATGGGCCAAGGGCTTTGGCGACGCCAAGGCGCAAGTACCGAAGGGCGTAGCGGCCATGCCGGGCGGAGGCGCAGCCATCACAGGCTCGTTCCAAGGCACCGTGGATTTCGGCGGAGGCGGCCTGGTGTCCGCGGGCGCGGCCAACAACGACATCTACCTTGCCGTCTTCGACTACCTGGGCGCCCACATGTGGAGCAAGCGTTTCGGCGATTCGGGGGCTGCGCAGAACGGCACGGCCGTCGCCGTCGACTCGCAAGGCAACGTGATCATCACGGGTGACATCGCGGGGACCACCGACTTCGGTGGCGGTGGGTTGACCAGCGCCGGCGTCGCCGACTTCTTCATCGCCAAGTTCGACAAGGACGGCAACCACTTGTGGAGCCACATCGCGGGCGATTCGAAGGCGCAAAACGGCCTGGCCCTGGCGGTAGGGCCCAACGACGAAATCGCCGTATCCGGCTCCTTCGTGGGTGGCATGGACTTCAACGGAGCAGCGATCACGAACGGGACCGGGGCCTCCACCGACGCGTTTGTGGCTGTGTACGACAAGGATGGAAACATCATGTGGGCCAAGGGCTTTGGCGACGCCTCAGCCCAATCAGCGAGGGGCGTGTCGATCGCTCCGAACGGCGATGTGGTCATTGTGGGGGATTTGGCAGGCACCATCGACTTTGGCGGAGGTGGCCTCACGAGCGCGGGCGGAACGGACATATTCCTGGCCCGTTTCGCCTCGGATGGGAGCTATTTGAACGCGAAGATCTACGGCAAGACAATGAATCAAAGCGGCATCGCCGTGACCACGGACAGCGTCGGAAACATGATTGTCCTCGGTGATGTAGCGGGCAAGATCAACTTCGGTGGCGCGGATCTTTCGAGCGCGGGCTCGACCGATGTCCTGGTGGCGAAGTTCGCCGCAGACTTCACGCCGACGTTCAACAAGCTTTATGGGGACGCGAGCGCCCAAAACGGAAAGGCCATCGCGGTGGATGCCTTGGACGCGATGCTGGTGACCGGGGACTTTGCGGGGACGATCAACTTCGGTGGCGGAGCGATGACGACCGCCGGCTCAACAGACCTCTTCGTTGTGAAGCTGGATCCTTTGGGTGGACCCGTCTGGCAGAAGCAGGTGGGCGACAGCGCGGCGCAGCTCGGCGCAGGGATCGCTGCGTCGATCACGAACGTGTACGTGTCTGGCAGTTTTCAAGGAACCATCAACGTCGGCGGAGCCAACATGACCACGGCCGGAAGCACGGACGTTCTGCTCTGGCTCATGTCCCCCTGACGAGCTCCGGAAGACCCTGACTAACCCACCAAAACGCTCGCCACCGCGTCGCGTACGGCGCGCATGGCTAGGCCTGGATCTCCCAAGAGGTGCTTGAGGTGCGATTCTAGCGCTCCTACCGGTTGGAGGTTTTGCGGTGCGCGTGGGTCGGCGTGGGGCACTCCGGCGAAGCGTGGCAATACGGCGGTGACGTGGTCGGCTACCTTCTTTGCCTCTTCGATACCTACGGACTGCGGAATTTCGATGCGCACGATGCCTGCCCAGCCGCCTGAGAACGGACCCCTGGGGGCTATTCTTACGTAGGCGGAGTAGCGCCGGGGACCCAGTCTGAATAGCGAGGTCCTCTCGGCGGACCCTAGCTCTGCGATACGCTTGTGGTGCCTTGGCTCCAACAGGGGCACGTGGTGCGTCTTGACATAGCCTACCACCGGATGATCCAGGTCGCGCACCAAGGACAGGGGGCCGTCGAGGACGGTGCGGAAGCCTTGATCGCACAGGGATTCGGCTAGCGACGCTTCTTCGGACCTCATGCGCGCTTGCAGCTCTCGCAGGGGTGCGTCCGGCTTTTTGTCCGCGACACTTCGGCTCTGCCAGCGGAAACCGTGGCGGGACTCGGGGAGCTCGGCCAACTGACCTCCCCCCCAAATCACCAGGCGTTGCACGCGGATTTCTCCGAAGTACGGTCTTCCTTCCCGGGGCACCACCGCGGCCCCGCAGGCGTGGGCGCCCGCGATGGCCCTTGCCATTTCACCGGTGGTGTCGTTCGCGTGAAACAACGTCGCCTCGGCGCGACGCACGCCGTCCACGAACGCCAGCGGCCTGTCGGCCATTGGATCGATCTTACCTGGATGGAAGCGCAGAGCGTCTCCGTCTTCCACAAGCTCGGCCGCGCCTTCCAGGGGCTCGGTGGTGTCGATCAAATAGGCTGTTCCGTGGCTCGCAGCCCAGTCTTCGACGAAAATGCTCATGGCTTGCCTGGCTTACTCGCGCTTCCGCCGCCGCACCGACCAGGCGAGGCCGAGGGTAGACAAGAGCAGGACGAGCTTCATCGATCCGTCGTCGTCGCTCGAACCTCCCACGACGAGGCAGCCACAGCCACCTTCGTCACCGCTCTGATCTGCGCGCCCTCCGCCACCCACCTCGGACGACGAGGAGCTTCCACCGGCGCCGCCCATGCCCGTCGTCGCGCCTCCGCCCCCGCCACCTGCGCCGCCCGTGCCCATGTCCACGCACTGTCCAGACACGCACACGGAAGGCGGAATGCAGCTTACGTCAACGCAGCTCGTGTCGATGCATTGACCGGTTTTCGGATCGCACTCGTAGCCCTGTTGGCAGGTTACGTCCGTGCAAAGAGCCACGCAGCCCGTGGGCGCCAGGCACTTTTGGCCCTCGGGGCATTTGACGTTGGCGTTGCAGAAATCGACGCAGGCCGCCGTGTTCGGATCGCATACCTGGCCGTCGGGGCACACAAGGCCCTTGCAGGCCGGGTGGACGCACAGCTCTGTAAAGCCTTCGTCGCACACGGTCCCGGGCAGGTTCAGGCAACCGATGTCTCCCGCCAAACACGAGCAGGGGGAGAAACACAGGCCACCTTGACACAACTGGCCTTCGGGACACTGCAAGGTGTCGCACGGGTCGAGGCACAGGCCGTCGATGCACAGTTGATCGCCGGGGCACACGACGTCGTCGCAGGCCGGCACGCAGTCGCCGTTCTTGCACACGCTGCCCGGTGGACAACCGCCTTGGCTACAGTCGATCGGCACGCAAATGGCGCCGACCGGCGTTTGCTCGCACGACGAACCGGTAGGACAGAACGCGTTCTCACCCAGGCATTCGGGCAGGCACAGGCTCTGGTAGCAGGTCAGGTCGGCGGGGCAACTGCCAGGGACACCATCGCAGTTGAGGTCGGGGGAGTCGCACGCCTCGGGCGCGCTCGGGTGGATGCTCGGATCGGCGTCGTTGCAGTCGCAGGCGGGCGGCGCTCCAGGGCAGTTGCAGTCCACGAACAAATCGCCGTCGTTGTCGGGGCAGACGCCGGCGCCTGTCTCGGTCAAACCGGCCACGGCATCGAGCTCGGCCTCGGACGAGTCGAAGGCGCACTCGGCGAAATCGAGCCCGTCGTTGCCGGCGACGATGGACGCGTAACGAAACGTGATGCCGCAGGGCAGCGAGTAGACCGTTACAAAGGAGTCTTCCTCCACGGAGTAATCGAGCGTGTCACCGCACGCCGCGTGCCCCACCGGATCGGGCGGACGAACCTCGACCCAACCCTTGGTGAACATGGTCGCCAACACGGCGCGGTTCCACTTCATGGGATCGACGCCGTCGGTCTTGGGGTCGAGCACGGAGTCTTTGGCGTAGGGGTTGTCGCTCAAGAACACCGTGTACTCGGCCGACTCGCAGGGCTGCGGGCCGTGATCGTTTTGGGCGAAAATCGCGACCTTGTTGGAGGGCCCCCCGAGGTCGAAGACGATGCCTTCCCAGGGGAAGTACGCGCCAGGCGTGCCGTCCGCGATACATGCCGTGAAGTCTGGACAACCGTTGATCAGGTTGTGGTTGGAGAGGCGGCAAGGGTGCCACCATAGCCTATCGAGGGTCGTGAGGTAGGTCGTCGCGTTCGCGAAGGTGTTGGGTACACCGTTGCAGGTGTATTGGCCGGGGCAGTCGAAGGGAGCGATGGACTGACCACTACAACCCGCAAACACGGTTCCGTCACAACCGGGCCAGTGGTTGAACGGTTGACCGAACACCGGGAGCTGCTGCCCCGTCAGGCCGTTGAGATCAGTGAAGATGTCGTTGATCACCGAGCCGTTCTGCTGAATGGCCGCCGTACACGCGTCGGTCGAGACGGGCGGGTTGGCGTCGCAGATCCCGGTGGCGGCGTGCGCGACGGGGGCGACCATCGTGAGCCCGAACAGCGCCGAACCGAGCGCGGCGAGGGTTTTTGCAAGGTAGTTTTGGGCCACGACACAACCTCCTCGCGCAAGAATACACACAATCCCAGGGGATTGTCGTGCCGCGTGGAGCCAGCGCTCCGAGAGCGGAAAACCGCCTACGGGGCGGCGCTGGGCGGCGGGGCGGGGATGACGGGGTGGGTCATGTCCCACACGGCGATGCCAAAGACGATCAGCACGCAAGCCACGGCAACCCCCATCATCACGAGCACGACGGAGGTGCCTTGTTTCTCACTGGGCTCTTCGCTGCTCATTGGGGCGTCGGAGGCGCGGGGATCGGCGCGGGCGCAACGGGGGCTGCGGGCTTCGCGGTCGTCTTGGGGGGCACGACCTCGCCGGAGGACGAGAGGCCCTCGCCGGCCGGGCTCTCGGTCTCGTGGAGCATCTCTTCGAGGCGCTTGTCGGCGTCTTTGTCGACCTTGTCGAGCTTGGAGGCGTCGATGGTCAACAGCGGAAGGGCGCCATTGTTCATGGCAGGTAGTTTGCCGTCCCAGCGCTCCAAGGCACGGTATTGCAGCACGGTCGCCGTGGTGGAGTAGCGCAGAATCATGTTCGAGCGCGCTTCGGCCTTGGCGATGATCAGCTTGGCGTCAGCCTCGCCTTTCGCCCGCGCGCGGGCCGCGGAGGCTTGACCTTCGGCGAGCGTGAGGGCCTGTTCGGCCTCGGCCTTGACCTGACGCACCTTGTTCTCGGCCTGAATGGACAACTGGGTCGCCTCCATGGCGCGGTTGATCGCCGCAGCGACGTTCTCCGGCAGCCGCAGAGCCCCGTTGATGGTCAGTTGGTCAATGATGATGCCGTCTTTTTCCAGCCGTTCTTCGAGCTTGCGCTGCACCTCGGCGAGCAACTTGCCCTTTTCCGCGCCGTAGATGCCCTGCACAGGCATGTTCGAGGCGACCAGGTTGAACTGCTCGCGCATGGCATTGCGAATATAGGTGTTGGCGAGGTCAATCAGGTCGAGCTTGCGAAACTTGAGGTAGAGGTGGGGAGCCATCGAAGGCTCGATGTGGAACGCGAGGCCCACGTCGGCGTTGATGTTCACGCCCTCCTGCGAAGAGAATGTGATCGCCTCGTCGCGCGCCGACCCCTCTTGCACATCGCGGGTCCAAACGATGTTCTGAACGCTCGTCGGGAAGCTCACGATCTGCTCGGTGAGCGGGTTGTAGAAGACCCAGCCCGTGACTACCGGGATGTCGTCGACGCCGCGGGAGCTGCCAGCCAGCTTGACGCGAATGCCGACGTGGGCAGCATCGATGCGCGTCATGCACGATGAGCCCACGAGCATCACGACCACCGCCAGCACGACGAGGGCGATCAGACGTGAAACGAGGGCGGGAGAACGCGAGGGAGAACCAACCGGTCGTATCGTGGCCATGGGGGATGTGTAGCCGATATTCCGCCAAGTTCATTGCCGAATCGTCTGGTAGGATGCCGCCGTTCATGCGCTTCCCCGTGACCCGAAGAGCCCTCGGCGCCGCTTTTGTGGCGGGATTGGGCTTGGGATGCGGCGGGGGAGCGACGCTCGGCGCGCCGTCTGCGCCGACGACGAAAGCGGTCGTCGCCGCGCCGCAAGCCGTCCGCGGGGGCGCGACATACATCCACGCGGTGCCGGAAGAGGCGTATTGGGCGAGCCACAGCGACACGGAGGACGGGGTCGTCTCCCGGGGCACGCGGCTCGTGCTCGACCCGCGCGGACGCATTCTCCGCGCGGCCTGGGAGCTTCAAGATCAGGCCCTTACGGGCTGCGCCGAGCTCGCGCCTCAGGCGGGCAAAGGCTACCTTTGCTGGACCGCCACCGAGCTGTTTCGTGCGGAGGATCTGACGGGGCCCCTGACGCCCGTGGCCCTGCCCGCAGCCTACGTGAACGGAACCGGTCTGCGAGGCGTACGGAACATCCGGGAGGGCGCCCTGGTGGTGACCGATCGGGGCCCGCTCGTGGTGGCCAAAGGCGAAAACAGCGCGGCACCGCTGCGCACGCCTGCCATCGCCGACATGGCATCCCTTGGAAGCTCCCTGGCCCTCGCCCTCGACGTGTTTGGCCGCATTGCCGTGGCCCAAGGCGACGGACCCTTCCAGGACGTCACACCGGCCGCTACGGCCGCGCGCGCGCTGTTCGTCACGCCGACGACGCTCGCCGCCGAGTCGGTGGACCAACGTTATGTCGTCACGCCTGACGGAAAGCTCGATACGCCCCTTCGCTTCGAGCGGTTTGGCATGGATCCTACCTCCTTGCTCGCCACCTACTTCCCGACGTCGAGGGCGGTGCCCAAGGCCGACTGGCCCTTTGCGATGCGCGACGTCTCTCCCCTCATGTCGGCCCTGTCGTCGGGTGGCCGGCTCGATGACAAAACGGCCCAAGGTGTCATACAAGGCCTCGTGGGACGCCTCGATTTGCGGACCGGGGAGACCACCGACCTGTTCGCCGACTGGCTGCCGATGCAGCTTCTTTGCGAGCCATTTCGCGCGGAAGACGCCCTGCTCATCACCTGCGCGTGGGACCGCTTCGAGGGCTACACTTCGTACGTGCTGCGGAGCAGCGGCGGGCCTCCGGTGTTGGAGCACGTGTTCTCCGACGACGGCAGCTTCGTGGGCGACGACCGTGGGGCCCTCGCCTTCACGGGCCATTGCGAGCCTGCGCTGCGCGACTACGACCCTTCCGAAGATCGGGAGTCGTTCAACATGGATGGTCAGATCCCGGTCGGCCCCGTGGTCTGCGTACGCGCGGGGCCGGGCACCTGGGTCGAGCGCGAGGTGCACCTTCAGCCCGAAGAGAGCCTGGTGACGTGGGTGCCACAAAAGGACGGTCGAGCGGTGGCGGTGACGCGCGCGCAAGTCACCTCGCGGCCCACCTTGCCACCGCCGCTTGGCGCCGAGATTCGCCGTGAAGCGGGGGGCGTTCTGGTCATCGGGCTGCCCGAGACATGGGCCGAAATCACGGTGGCTCGGGACGCCGCGCGCACCATCCTTCCCATGCGTCAGCTCCCTCGCCTCGTCGACCGGACGTTCACCATGCACGAAGGGGAGACGCTCGTCGGTTGGTCCGCCTATACACGCGGCGGGGCGGGCCCGAGGGCGGCATTTTCGGTGGGCCCCGATGGCGCCATTCGCGTGAGCCCACCCCCCTCGTCGGCGCTCGCCATGGTGTCCTCGGGCGACTACGGTCTTGCCATCGACCGCACAGGCACCCTGTGGGAGACGACCACGCACGGCCTGGCCTGGGTCAACGCGGGTCCCTCGCCCTTGCCACCGGGCGCTTTCCTAGGCAGTTGCTCGGCCCTTGGCTGCGTGCTCGACAACGTAGCTCGCCTCGGCTGGGGCCCCTCCGACATCCCCGTTCGCATCGAAAAAAATAGACCCGCCGCGGACCCCAGCCAAGACGACGAGCGCCCCATTTTGTCCTGCGCATTTGCGGGCGACCCGGTCCTCGTCAAGGCACCTTCGTGGTTCGAGCGCGACGCGTCGATGACCCCCACGCTCTGGGGAGACGTCATGTCGATAACCGGCCTGACCGGCATGATGGACGACCCGCTCGGTGGCGTAAACACGACGAAGACCCCCGCCAACCTCGTCATCGAGTGGCGTCATCCCTTCGACACGTTGGGAGCAATTCAGCGCGCGACGCTGCTGTTCCCGGACGCCGCGGACATGAGCCAGTCCCCCGCTACACCGCTCCTCGATCCCTCCGGCCAGGTGAGCGTGCTTGTCCCGTTCATCAGCTCGGAGGTGCTCCTTGGGCCGCGCAAGGCCGAGGTATTCGACGCGCTCGATGCGAGCCGAAGCTTCTTTGGAGAGGGCCCCGCGCTGGCGCCGGGCCTCGTGACGGGCGCCGGGAAGGCCCTTGTGCTCTCCGCCTCACGGAGGCGCCTCGCCGTCGACACCCACGGCAAGAAACCCGTCGATCAACCGTTCTTCGTGGGCATCGAGTCCGATCTCTTGGGCCGACGACCTCTCGCCCTCACGCGCCGGGGTGACGACCTGGGTCTGCTCGTGGCCGACGGCCCCGCCGCGCACACCGTGGGAGTAGCCTTCTACGACGCAAAGCGGATGAGCCTCGGGCCCGTGGAGCCCCTGGCACCCTTCGCCACATTGACCCTCGCCACCGACAAGGCCTGTAGAGACGATCGCTCGGGGTATTCGACCCTGCTCTCCGTCGAGCCTGCCCTGTGGCTGCGGCTGAGCCCGAAGACGCTCCCGGGCGTCAAGCTCGGTGGCGCGGGGCTCTTGCACCTCGTGTGGGGCCAAAAGCGTGTTTGTCTCAAGGCGCTCTACGCGGCCGCCACGAGCGAGCTGCGACCCGAAGGCGCCGCGGACGTCCGCTTCGTCGCGCAATTTCCAGCGCCAAAGGGCGCTCCAGAGGCGGTCATCGCGAGCGACACGCTGCGCACGCCGCTCGCCTGTGTCATTCAAGCCCCCTCGGAACCAGGGCCGAAAGGCTCCCCGTAAAGGACAGCCATGCAAATCCTCCACACCATGCTGCGCGTCGGCGACCTCGACAAATCCATCACCTTCTATCGCGATGTCCTGAAAATGAAGCTCATCTCGCGCAAGGACTACCCCTCGGGGCGCTTCACACTGGCCTTCTTGGGCTTCGCCGAGAACCCTGTGCAGGCCGAGATCGAGCTGACCCACAACTGGGATACGAACCAATACGACATCGGCAATGGCTACGGCCACATCGCCCTGGGCGTGGACGACATCTACGCGACTTGCGACGCGATCCGCGCCGCCGGCGGCACCATCACGCGCGAGCCTGGGCCGATGAAACATGGCACCACGGTCATTGCCTTTGTCGTCGACCCCGACGGCTACAAGATAGAGCTCATCGAGACAGCGAGCCGCAGCCGCGGCGCGAGCTAGAACTTCACCGAATCGCGGTTCTTCTCGGTGCGGAGGTCCAAAAGCTCGATGGCTGTTTGGGTCTCCGGATCGTCGTCTGTCGGGATCTGAATGGTGAACCGCACATACAGGTCACCGGGCTCCTTGCCCTTGCGCGCGACGCCCTTGCCGCGCAGGCGCGTCATTTGGCCACCCTGCGATTTGGCGGGGATGCGGAGCTGCACGTCGCCCTCGGGGGTCGGGACGCGGATTTTGTCGCCCCGGTAGGCCTCTCCGATGGTGATGGGCACATCGAGGTAGAGGTCGTCGCCTTCGCGGCGAAAATGCGGGTGGGGCGTCACGTTGATTTCGAGGAGGAGATCGCCATTCGGCCCGCCGTTTTGGCCGGGAGCTCCCTGCCCCCGAATGCGCAGCCGACTGCCCTGGTCGGCACCGGCAGGGATACGCACCGTGATGGGCTCGGATTGGCCTTGTTGCGTGAGCTGCACCGTGGAGCCGCGCACGGATGACTGGAAGTCGATGGTAATCGACGACAGCACATCTTGCCCGCGCGTGGGCCGTTGGGCGCGGCCGCCGCCACCCCTCGCGCGATTGAAGAGATCGCCAAAGAGGTCGTTGAGGTCCGCACCTCCGCCAAAGGCGTCCTCGAAGCCAGTGCCGCCGCCACGGGCCGCGCGCGCGCCGTATTGACGCATGATGCGCGCTCGCTCCGCATCGAACCCCTGTGCCAAGCTGTCTTCGCCGAACTCGTCGTACAGGGCACGACGCGACGGATCGCTCAGGACCTCATAGGCCTGATTGACCTCTTTGAACCGCGCTTCGG
>CAYLJT010000011.1:0-26925 GCA_964383995.1 uncultured Polyangiaceae bacterium | reverse complement strand
ACGATGGCGGGGCGAGCGTCGTTCTGGACGGCGGGGATATCACCATCACCGGCAAGAACATCAAGATCGCCGGCGACACGGTGACGATTGCAGGCAAGCCCATTCACCTGAATCCCTGACCAAAGGAGCACCCCGATGGCACCCTTGCCCGCCGCGCGCATGAATGATCGTGTGACCTGCAAAGACGAGCAACACGTAGGCGCGCTGGCGCCCTTTCGAGACAAGCAGGTGAAGATCAACGGTCGACCAGCCATCGGCGTGAACGACCTCGTGCACTGCTCGGATGGCCAAGACGGTGTGGTCACCGCCGGCAGCCCCACGGTGCTGATAAGCTCCACGCCTGCCGCCCGGAAGAACGACCTGACGAATCACAAGCTGCAGCGCATCAAGAACGGCTCACAGGATGTGTTGATAGGCGATTGGGAGTCGGAGCTGGCCGACTGTCCCATGCTGATCAAGGGTGCGCAGGTGGACGCGCCCGCAGCGATGCGCGAACGAATTTACAACGAGCGCAGGAGGCAGCACCCCCCCGGCCCCCTTCGCAAGATGCGGGAGAAGGACTATGCTTTCCCCGGCGGGAACGGCCTGGAGCCCGCGTCCATCTACCACGTGGAGGTGGACGGAAAGACCTTCACCATCATCGCGCTGCGTGACGGTGGCCTGCCTGGACAGGCCACCCCCGAGCAGGTGGCGCAGGCGTTGGCCGTGCTGAGCGACCGGCAGCGCGCGCAAACTGACACTGTGGTGATTTCGCCGTATGAAAGTCCGCACAACGACTACTGGACGAAAAAGTACGGCAGCGCGGGGCACCGTAGCGCCGCTGAGTCGGGCGGAGGTACCACCACCTTCTACGCGCCAGCGGGAGGAGGCCAGGGCGCATGCGACCACTACATGCAGCACGAAGCGGCCCACAACTGCGACAACGAGGACTTTTGGCAAGATCCCCGGAATCGGGAAGCCTGGGGCATTGCCATGGGCGCCGACGGCCGGTCGCCATCTGACTACGGTGACAACAGCCTCGCGGAGGACTTTGCCGAGTCCGTCCGCATGTACAACCTGACCAAGGGGACTCCCTGCGAAGCGAAAGCCCGAGAGAGGTTTCCTGCGAGATATGCCCAGCTAGAGCGATTCCAAAGTTACGCCGACCGAAGAGGCCAAGGCGGACCTCAACGGCCATGAGCACTCAGCGGATGCAACCCTTCTTGCCAGGAAACTACGACATCCACTGCCGCGAAACAGGCCGGCTGCTAGGCCACGGCAACGTTCAGGCGCTGCTGGAAGCCGACCGTGTCTTCCACCGCGCCGTGCTGCGAAGCGACTACTTCGAGCGAAGAGGAACGGTGCGTTTTCAGAAATCGGTGATTGCCGAGCGCGACCCGGCGATCTGGCTACCCGCCGCGAAGCGAAACCTCTCCGATGCGAACGATGCCAGGTATTGGGAAGCCATTTACGAAACGCAACGCGAGTTCGCGACGGGACGATTTGCCCGGACCGGACCGCATCTTGGCCGAGGCACGTCCAGGTCGCTCTACCAAGCCGGCAGGCACGTCGGCGTGCTGTGGACGGGGCCGCTGGCGGGGGTGCCTACGGCGCCTGTGCCGCGCGAGCACGAGGGGGCGCTGGTGGTCGGGCACTTTGCGGAGCACTGGGTGTTGTTGGAGGGATTCAGCGCGGACCTGACCTTCCGAATTCACGTGGGCGGTGGGGTGGATGAGGCGTACGTGGATTTTGTGGAGGCGTCCCGGGGCGTGCGCGGCGTGGTGGGACATGTGGTCGCAGGGAGCGTGCTGTACGGCGGATTGTCAGAGACAATTTGACTCGGACGGTGGTGAAAAATCGTCGACGTCGGGCGGAAGGGCGTTGACAATGAGAAACGAGGGCCGCTCGTCGAGCTGACTAGCCGTTGTGGACGCTCAAGGACTGCGCGGAGGGCGGTTTACCCAGGCTGTGGAGCCTGCACATGCCGTCGAGCGAGCGCTTCGCAGGTCCTTCGGTGCAGCAACTCGATGCAATCGCTGGCGGACCAACGCGGGAGCGGATCCGCGACATCTGCCAACAGACGCATCTTCTTGCATCACGACTTGACATCCGAGCAGGTTTATGCAATCCGCACGGACAGGTTGGGAGCAAAGATAATGATGAGGTCATGGCTGCAGATGGTCCAACACCCCCCCCGCGCGACCATCATGATTCCGGAACGTGGCTCTGGGCAAATCAGGGAGAGTGCCGCTGGCGGGATCTCGCGCGGTAGTCCTTTCCAGGTGCCCCCGACGCCTTTCCAGCCCCCGACAACGCCCTCAGTTCCGACTACTGGGCAAGGCGCCACTCCTGCGCCCCAACCGCCCTCATCCACCGAGCGGCAGCCTAGATAGATAGATAGGACTACGCACCCGAATTGAAAGGATCGGCTCATGTCGAACGATCAAGAGGTAAAATTTCAGAAGTCGGTAAGCGCCGGAATTTCAGCTGCGAATCCCTTCCCATTGGGGGGCACACCGCTCGAACAGGTGAAACCAGCATCGAATCCCGCCAGGTTTCCAGCTCCTTCTAGTAGTTCCCCGCCGCTGCAAGCGAACCCCGAGGACGCCAGGTCCGCAAAGAAGTAACGTGCCGACGTCCCATGGCCTGCTGGATGTGCTCTTTGAGCGACGCTCTGTCGTTAGATCGAATGGCGACATTGACGAACTACTCGGGTTGCAGCTGCGCAACGTTTCCTCGAACGAATACGACTTTTCTCGACGGGGGGAATGGGTTACTTTTCGCGTAACCGACTCAGTGAGCCATTGCCGTTCCGCCTACGACCCACTCGATGCGTGCAAGTGGGAATATGGTACCCAGAATGGCGAATTTGTGCTTGCCGCTCAGCCGACAATTGGTATTCAGCCGGGGCACACACGCATGTTTGGAGCACATCTGCTCCGCTCCAAGCGAGTTTGGGCAAGTCCGGATGAAATCCACTTCGATGATCCAGTTCCGCTTGGGGGCATCGATCCCCTAGTGGTTCGTCAGAGCAGCGCTCGTGCTGTCGTGATCCTTCCGGAGCGCTGCGATGGGTGGACAATATCAACTCCTGACCTCGACGCCATCGTTACCACCAGACTTGCCGTATTCGATTTCGCATATGGCGGTTCGGGCGAATGGCAATCGATCCGCCTGCGCGGTCGGGCGCCATCCAACCATTTGGCGGTCTTGGGGTACGACGACGTCGTGGCCGAACTAAACGTTCTTTTGGGGCACGACATCTCAGGCAAACCGGTCGACTTTTCCGATGTCCTCCAGAAGATCCGGCGGTTTCGGCGGACAGCCGTTCAGACTAATGGATCAAGTTTTCGTCGAGGCTTCAGGCCAGATCGTCCGGCTCGGATAGAGCAAGTCCGCGAGGCCATTGAGGACCTGTTGCGCGCTCGTCCAGCTTTCTTTCGCGAAGCAACAGCTGCCGCTAAGACCTTTCCTTTGGCTCGAGGCAATAGTTCCTCCCGTCTGCGACGCGGTGGCAACTTTGTCGTTGAGGACTTGCCATCGGCAAGGTCCTTGCCGCCGTCGCCCATTGAGGTGTTTGTCTCGTACTCGCACAGGGATGATCCGATTCACGAGGAACTCAAGGTGCATCTCGCCCAACTGACTCGAACAAGGGTCATTCGCACCTGGCACGATCGCGAGATAGGGGCGGGCGAAACGTGGGGGGACGCCATCGACGCTCATCTTGAGGCGGCGCGGATCTTCGTGCTGTTGGTGAGCCCCGACTTCCTAGCGTCGGACTACTGCTACGATCAGGAAATGAAGCGCGCGCTAGCGCGCCATCGCGCAGGAAGGGCTGTTGTCATTCCGGTGATCGTTCGCGACTGCCTATGGACCCGAACCCCTCTCGCGAGGCTCCAGGTGCTTCCTGAAGATGGAACGCCGATCGCGCATTGGCCCAACCGTGATGAGGTTTGGACGAATGTTTCCATTGCTATTGAGGCAGCAGCCTTGCATCTCGCTGAAGCCCAACAGGAGAGAACGTAAGGCCTGCAGCTAGGGCCCGACTGTACCCGTTTTGTACAAATCAAGACCTATCAGCGTGTCGCACGGCCTGCCTGTACTTTGGTGATTTCTCGCTGGGACACCAGCAAAGTAGGTACTTGTTGTCGACCGCCAAGAACAATTGTCGCTGATCAGCGGTTACTTCAACTCAACGGCAAAGGATGCCGGAGCGGGGAGAGGCAACTGCTCTAGGACGCGAACCGAAATTGAGGCAGAACCACAGACCCGAGCCATCGCGGCGTTTGCTGCGGGTCCGTTCAGAACGGCCGCAAGCTCCTCACTGGGTACGGCGTCGGCTCGCGTTGGCACTAGAAGAATGACGTGATTCTCGCCGACGATCCCACCGTACATGCGCAGGAACTCGGATGGCACGGGCGCGGCGGTTAGGCGCCGCAACTGACTGCTAGCCGATGTTCGTTGCACGAGCACGCACGCCGTGTGCACTGCATAGGGCGCCTTGTCCGGCACTGAGACGAAGCCCCGGCCTCGGGCATTCTTCGCTTTGCGACCGCGGTCAAAATCGAAGCGCCCGTCCGATGTGATGCACTTTGCCCACGCTAGCGGGAGTCTCCCCTTTGCTGAGCGCTTGTGGAGGCGGTGGGGCTCGCGGTTGGCGACCAGGTGGCCGACCGTGCCGCGATAGCCGTAGTCGGCAAGAGTCGCGCTTTTCGCGAGTAAGCCGGCCCCAGGTAGGGACCATGGAGTGCCGTCGGCCGGCAGCAAAGCCCCGAGCTCGTTCTCGACGAACTCTCCAGAGTGCCTTAACAATCCGCTCGATGCCTGCGATGTTGGCACGTTCTCGAGCGGTCGGGGCCGACGACGTAGGACGACGAAGCAGGCGTCTTGTACAGCGTCGAGAAAGACGTTACTCCGTTTCTCGATGACATCGACGACAAGAACCTCTGCGAGGCGCAGGACTCGTCTGCGAAACGCCGCGAATTCAGGACCTCCAAGGAAGGATGCGGGAACTACGTAGCCAATGAGGCCCCGAGCCGGCACCTCGTCAAGCGCTCGGCGCACGAACATCGCGTACAGATTCAACCGCCCAGACACGATGTCGGGGAAGTGCTTTCGCCAGCGGCACTGCGCCTTCGCGTCAAGGCGGAGGTAGGGAGGATTCCCGAGCTCGTGATCGCTGACGTCCTTCGCGCCCGTTGAAAGACCATCGCCGACCCGCACGAGCGAAAGATCTTTGACGTGAGCCAGATCGATCCCGAACTCGCGGACGAGCATTCGGCGCAACAGTGCATTCGCCACTGTCGCCAAGCCGGGATCGACCTCCCGACCACGCAATCTTGCGCGCAAACGAGCAACAATTTCGCGCGACGCGACTCGTTGACTTGTCCAGTTCGACGTCATTTTGCGCGCGAGAGGCACCAGGAACGCCGCGCCACCAGCCGACCGGTCCTCTATGCGGTGACGGGCGGGGTCAAGACCAAGCGCGCACATCCGGCGCAGTAGGTGCTCGACCAGATGGGGAGGGGTGAAGTAGACGCCGAGGCGCTTGCGCCGCTCGTGTGGCATGAGGAGCGCGTACACGCACGCCACGGCATGATCGGCCCATTCAGGTGGGAGGCGCGCGAGCTGCGCCTCCACGTCGGCGGGACCGCGCCCTCCGATGAGGCGAAGGCACTCTGTCGTTGGGGCGGGCCTCTCCTTGATGTTGCGATAATGCGCGAAGATGCGCTCCAAGATCGCGCCGAGCTGGAGCACATCCACAATCGCAGCCTTGGCAGGGAGCGTGCTTGAAGCTCCGCCCATCGCTGGACGTCCGGGGGTCGATCTTCTTTCCGGCGAGGTGTCGCTATCCTTCGTCGCGATGGTGGTCAATGGGCTAGCCGGTGAGGTCGCGACATCGCAGCCCTCACTAAGGGCTTCGACGAGCGGGGGCGCGAGCTGCCTGTCGATGGCGGGCGCGCTCACAGCGGGGCCATGCGCGAGCGGTCGGTGGCGACCTCGTAGTAGCCGACGAGCGCGCGACCATCGGCATCCCAGCGCGGAGTTCCTCGCCCTGCGAGCACGGATCGCGCGAGAAGTTCGTTCCGCGTGAGGCAGGCGGTTTCAGGGATCAGGATACAGTCTGGACACGCACCGCCGTGGTGTGTGCACACGCTCTCCGAGCCGCAGCGGAGGCTTTCGGGCGAAACCATGCGGTCTAGCACTTCGTTCCCGATCGCGGGGTCACCCCGGTCGCGCCACATCGACGACAGGTTGCCGAGGTCGATGGTCATGCCGCGGCGGTAAACGAGAAAGGCCAAGTCGGGCACGAAGATGTGCTCGCCGAACGAGCCGAGGTCTAGTCCAGACATCGACGCAGCTGTTCCAACGAGGTGGTGAGCCATCGTGTGGAGCAGCGTATAGACGAAGGGGTAGGCGACTCGAGGGAAAGACCGTTCGCGCCGAAACTCGTCAAGGAACCGTGTGAACTGCAGCGGGGGATAGGATTCGATCAGACGACCACCAAGCCTCGGGTGCCCGGCGGCCTGAGGCATGCGGTTGCGTGTAAGCCAATCAAGAACCGTGGCCTCATCGAGCCGGACATAGAACGCCTCGTTCGCTTGCTCGAGACAAAGGACCGGGTGTTGATTAACATCACCCACCCTGATGCGCCCGAACAGGTTCAGGCGCACGGGCATCTCCGCGGCCCCGGCCTTCTCTCGCCGGACCAGTGGCATCGACGAGGTGCGGGTGAATCCGAAGGTGTATTCGCAGACCTGCAGCCCGCGCAGCAGCCTCATCTCGGCGATGCCGAGCAGGATCAGGCGGCGCTCTACCTCTTTGATCAAAGCTTGGCGCGCCACGGTGTCAGTCGCCGTGTCGGGCACCATGAAGTCGTCGGGCCGAGTCACATCGACGGCGACCTGTCTGCCATCAGCGAGCGTTGCCACGGACCTGAGGCGCTCGGCAAGCAGCGTGCGGTGCTCGACGGCCATTCGGATCGGATCGAAGCGCCGAATGAACCGCGGACGCGCCGTCAGCGCCGCAGCGAGCGTCCCTGGCGCGGCGGCGCGCGCTGAAAATACCGTCTTATTCCAAGATGACTCGTCTTCTGCGAGTTTTCTCCGCAGGAACGCGATTGCCTGCTCCGGAACCTTGCCTTCGGAGCTGCGGAGCATCTCGCGACCCTGCACGTGCTCATCCCACTCCGTGCCAAGGCCGGCGTCCCGAAGGAGACGCTCCTTCTCCGCGTCGTCGAGCGCGGGCGGCGGGAAGCCATACTGGCCTGCCAGAAATTGTCCAAGCGGCGAGCTATTCGCCCCGTTGAGCAGCGCGATCCAGTGGTCGTCGCCGAAAACGAGCAAGCGGTCGCCCTGCGGATAGAAGACCGCCGACGCGCGGTAAGATACGGGCTCCATGTTGATCTGCGCGAGCACATCGGCGCCGCCGATCAGGTCCCGCTTGAGGATCTCGAGCGTGGTGCGGTCGGCAAGCAGAATTTCGCGCGGTGCGGCGCACTCCACGCACTCGAACTGCCAGCGTGCGAACGTGGAGCCGATGCGGCGCAGATAGAACCGCGCCTCACCGCACGTGGAGCACTTATTGATATGCTCGACCGCCAGCGTGTTGGGATCGACGCGGCGTCGAGTCGGAGAGAGCGCTTCAACCGCACCCGACCAATGGGCCATCACGACATCAAGTTGCTGCCAGTCGTCGGCGCACGCGTCGCGTCCTCTCGGGCAGTCGTTGCGAAACTTTGCGGCGGCCTCCGCGACGCCCGCGCCGTCTTCGGAGTGGCGGTAGAGACCGCACCGCGTGCAGGCAAACGCGCAAGGAAATGGCAGGTATCCGACAAGCTCGGGTACTTGAAAATGGACCAGGCCTATCGGCAAATGCACAGCCCCGTCGCGCAGCGCGGCTCGATCGATTGTGCGCTCCAAAGTGACGGGAACGACAGTACGCTGACCCGCCATCGCTCGATGCACCCACGCTTCAATGAACTCGACGATCTGTTCGTAGATCATCCGCTTCGTTCCCGCGCCGCCGATTGGCTCGTACGGACGGTTCGGAAGCGAGCATGCGATGCAAGCGCCGGTGCCGCCCTCGAAGGTGAAGAGGCTGCCAGGTGCGTAGACCGTGGCGAGCTGTCCGCGCGAACGGTTCATGCTGGGTGCCTTTGTGTCGCTCATCGCTCAATCCTCCCCATCGGTCTCACTGCGCGCCCATCGACGGCGCCGCGAGGCGCCCCTGTTCCGCAGGAAAGCCATCGCGGCGGCGAGGCTGTCGCTCGTCACCCCCTTGTTTTTCAGCGTGCGGCTAGACCCAACGATCCTCCCAGACTCATCGACGTCCCGCAGGCTCATCATCGGTTTGTTGCGCCGTAGTGGGTTCTGGGCGTTTTCCCAGAACTCGTGGAGGGGGCCAGTGAAGTTGCCGCTGGCGATCTCGTCGCGCACCTCGCGCACGCCGCGGAGCACCAGCTCGCGGTAGTAATCCGCTGAGCGTCCAGCGCCGCCCGTTGACGCGCTAACGCCGACGGCTGCTCGCACGAACGCGACACAGTCGTCGAAGCTGGTTGGTCCGCCAATGCCGGCGAAGAGCTCGTTCACCGCCTCGACGGTCGCCGGGAGGCGGACTGACGACTTGCGGCCGTCGGGTGCTGCGACGAAGGCACGCTGGTAATGTACCCCTGCGAGCCACGTTTGCACCAATGAGGGGATGGTGCGCTCAAGCGCGCGGTCGGCCCAGCGTTCAATCGCGGGGGGCGAGATCATTCGCTCCAGCAGCCGGTGGAAAGCCTCGTGAACTCCGACGATGAATCGGTCGCGCCGAGCCTGCGGCGTCGGTACGAGGAGTGAGAACCCGACGTGAGTGCGCCCGACGCGGGAGGACGCCTGGATGTACTCGGCGATGTCCGAGGGCATGCCCGCGAACGCTATCGCGTTGAACGTGTCAACGTCGACTCCGTGGGAGATTGCCGACGTCGCCACGATGCCTCTCAATGCCCCACTGACATCCTCCTGCGTCGGGTCGAATCTCGCTTCCGCCGCGCGAATTACGGACTGAATTCCCTTCACGTCGACGCCTCCAGAGATCAGCTCCATCTTGAACTCTGGGAGAGCGTACTCAGTACCCATTGCCTCGTGGCCCTCCGCAACCTCGGGCTCGATGGCAGCGAGGATCTGGTCGCCACCCTTCTTGTTGGTCACGTACGTTAGTGCGATCCGGTGCAGGTCCACTAGCGTCGCAAGGCGGTCGTGCCGGCCGGTTGCGATCTCCGCATCGATCGCTGCTCGGCGGCGCGTAGACCACCGTCCGACCGAAATGTTCTCGCGCATCTCCGTGGCGGCGCGGTCGCGGCGTGCAGGATCCTGTGCGACGAGATCGCGAAGCCAGCGCGTGATCGTGGCTGCGTGCGCGGCCAGCACGGACAGTGTCGTCACTGTGTGAAGGCGGCCGTTGGTCATAATGCTCGCGTAGACACGAGCCCAAGGCGCAGCCGCCTCTCTGTCGCGAGGGTGTACTCCCTTCCGTGCGCCTGGAACGGTACGCGCGGCGTGTGCCTCGGAGCCTGGCGAGAACTCGGCGAGGCGCACGTAGAAGCCACCGTGGAGTGACGGTCCTGGGTGTGGGAATTGGACGACGCGCTTCTGATAGAGCGCTGAGACGTGCTTTGCGGCATCGGCGGCTGTTGCTGTCGCGCCGATGACATGCGGCAGTCGTGGCTCCTCGGGCGCGTTTAGGACGCGGCACGCGCGCCGCTCCAGGATCTTCGCCAGCTCGCGCAGCCAGGCGAAGAAACCCGTCTCGAAGAGACCTCCGAACGTGCCGAGGCTCTCGTCGAGCAGGTGCAACTCGTCTTGAATAATCAAGCTCGGGAAAGGATCGTAGAACAACTCGTAGCCGGCGGCCCACGACGGGGCCAATCTGCGATAGCCCTCGGGTAGTTCGTCCGCAGCGCGCTCGGTCGAGTGAAGAAGCCCATCGTCGTCCCCCTCGAGCAGGCGCGCCATGCCGAGCATTCCTGCAAGTCGGTTTACTGTGTGTGGGCTTTGGCCGAGCAGCGCAAGCTTGTCGACGGTGCCCAGTAGGACCGCCGGCGCGCGCCGATAGATGTCGGTGTCGACCAAAAGGAACGGCAGCGGCTCGGGAGAACGTGTGTGCCGGTGCGCCGCGTTCCACGGGCAGTCGTCCGCACCGCAGACTATCCCGAGCCGATGGTGGCGTTCGGGAAAGAGCCGCAAGCCGGTCGCCGCGCCGCAGAATGGACACTCCGGGAGCTTGTTCCAGGCGTCACGCGCAGCGATGTACGTCTTGTCACCGGTCTCTGGGTCGGCGAGCTGTCCTTCGGCCGCGATCGGGCGCGCGCGCCACGTCGGAATGCACAGGAGCTCTGGCCTGACGCAGCCGGCCCCTATCTCGGTGCTGTTCGGCGTGTTGGAGCCGCCCACCCAGAAGCCGATTTCGAACGGGGCGCCTTTGACGCCCGCCTCGCGGCGAACGAGCTCGGCACTCGCTAATAGGCGCGCGAGCCGCTGCGCTTGCTGGATCGTGAGCAGCCGCAGCGGGTAGTGCAGCATCGCCGTCACACCGCGGTGCTTGCCGCGGAGTCTATCGAGGAACAGAGCGTACACGATCGTGCCGAAGAACGCCTCGGTCTTGCCGCCACCGGTCGACATGTAGAGCAAGCTCGCCGCGTCCTCGTCGAAGGCTGCGTCGAAATCTCGCTCAAAGCCCTGTACCCGCGACGCAAGCGTCGGGACGTGCGCGAGGACAAAGGCGAGCTGGAACAGCCTCCATCCCGACGGGGCGGCCGTACGGCCTGAGGTCGCGCGGCCGAACGCGAGATTCATGAGCAGCCACGCCCGATATGGAATGGACGCGTCGCAGACGCGATCGGCCTCCCATGCGGCGCGCGATCGCACCAACACGGCAGATCCCTTCGCGACACGGTCAGCCTCGCGGCGCCAGGCGTCCAGGTCGGCAAGGAAGCGGGCCTGTTGTACGGCCTCGTCGCCGGGCACGTCAGGCTCGTCGGCCCAGGGAAGCTCTGCGTCTCGCTCGACCTCCTCGATCCACTTCAGCATCTCGCGTGGCAGTTCGTGCAGGGTAGCGACGTCCTGCGCTTCAGCCGCGAGCGCAGAATAGGTGGTCGGCACAGCGGCGATCGTTATCGCATGCAGACGCGGAAGCACGTATCGGGGCATCCAAGTTGTGCGCAGCACGTGCGAGCCGTCGCGCACGCCATGGTCCTCAACCCCGCCGTTTACACCGACCGCCGGCATCGAAAGGAATCCCGAGAGGTGGTAGGAACGCCTGACGCGCTCAAGGCGCATCGGAATCAAGGCGGTTGGTGGCAGTTCAATCGAGAGCGCAACCCCAAAGGCGCCGCATTCCATCTCGTTGTCTTGCGCCCGCAGGTTATCAAACGCTATTCGCAAGGACACGATTGACGCGTCGAGGGCGTCGGGTAGCGGATCAACCAGGATTTGCACGTCCATCGGCGGAACGAGCCGCGAGGGCTCGGGTGGCGCTGTCCGGACGCGCGCCAGGAAGGCGTCCCACGCGGCCGGCTCCCAGAACGCTTCGGACGGCACTAGACCCGGTCGCCACGCCCATAGGTTTCCTTCGGGCGACGCAATCCACGTTTCGCAGGCGTCTCGTGCGGCGTCCACAAGCCGCTGGCGGAATTCGTTTGCGGCCGTTCGCCATGCGTGCGGCTCACAGGGAAGGCGAAGTTCGAGGCAAGGGGCCGCCACTGGCACGCGCACCCATTTCTGCGGTACTTCGTACGTGCGAGAGACACCGCTCGGGATACGCAGTCGTGTGCGGATGTCCTGCCCGCGCGCGACGACTGCGACGCATTCGTCGGCGGGCTCAACGTCCGTCTCGCGAGCCGCATTAAGCGGGAGGACGACGCCCATCTCTGCCCGAACGTCGCGCGTAATTTCGCGGCGCGCAGCGGCACGCTCTGCCGGTGTCGATGCGGCGGGCCGGGCCCGCAAGCGGAAGCGGATCTGATCGCGCAGGTGTTGCTTCGCGCTCTTGCTGAAGTCAGCGGGCGGGATGAGGCGTCCATTGCGCGCGAAGAGTTCCTGCGCACTGGGCAGGGCGCGGATGTAGACCGCGAAGGTCGGACGAATCATGACACTGCCGTGGTCGTCCCGGCGGAGCCGCATGTCGATCCCATGCGATGCGATGCGGATATCGCTCGACTCGTCGTCGCCGTCTACGTTGAGGCGGGGAAGCACGAAGCCGCTCGAGAGCACACGGGACGGCTTGTCGCCGAGAATGACCCTGCCGTGCTCTCCTTCGCCGGCAGTTATCCTGCGCGTGCGCTCGAGGACAGCGTCGCAGACTGCCTCTTTCAGTTCCTGAAAACGTGAGTCGGTCAATACGCTCGATACGGGCTCAGACATGCTGCAGCTCCTTCGACACGACGGTCTCAACTGCGTCGGCCACTGCTTGCCAGAGGCCGTCGAACTCGAGGCATCCCGCACTCGCTGCGACGCTCTCAGGATCCAGCATGAACTGCACGGCGCGGCGATTAAAAAGGTGACCCTCTTGCGCACGGTAGGTCCGCGACGGAAGAATGGCGAGTTCCCAGTACGCTTGTGCTAACGGCTCCGTGATCTCGGCGGCTTTCATGAATACGGAAAAGCGGTGCCGGTCGCGCGCGGCGCACGGCGGTTGCGGCTCGTCACTGGGCCCAACCGATAGCCATCGTCTGATGTTGGACAACTCGTGCTCTCCAATCGACGGATCGATCCGCTGCATAGCTGCAAGCGCCTCGCGTGCCCTGGCGGCGGGGGTCTGCCCGTCCAACCGAGCTCGAAACCGAGACACCGCAGTGTGGTACTGCCGCAGTTGAGTCGTGGCCTTGCGCGTGCGGGCGAGTGCGTCGGATAGGCGTTCGCGAAGATCGTGGCGAAGGACGAGAATTCGGTCACCAATGCGCACGTCACGCGCTGCCGTTCTCTTGAAGGGACGCACCTCGTCCGGCGTGAACGTGAGCACGTGGCCCTTCTCTCGATAGAGGACGGAATCGCCACTCTCTAGGCGCAGCCGAATCACCGCACCGCAGTAGTGATCGCTCGAGCCGGTAAGATCGATCGTCTTTTCAGCTGGCGCGACATGGTACCGAAAGTCAGCCTCAGCAAGATCGATCTTTTCGTCGGCGCCGCCGGCGGACAGCGCTTTCGAAAGTGCCGCGGCGCGGCCGGCGAATCGTTCGAACTCGCTGAGAGCCGCCAGCGGGGCGATCTCTGCCCGGAGTAATGCGGTGCCGGCCGCGTCGCCCAAGAGCAGGATGCGCTCGGGCTGGCACTGCATCGTGAAAAGCACGCGCAGGGCCCGGGGCTCGGGTCTCAACACAATCATCCGCCGCCATGGCCGTGCCATTGCACGGGCAGCGAATCGTTTTGCGTCAGTAATTTCACACACGCATGCTGTGCCGAGGTCGGATACCGAGAAGACGTCGGCCATTCGGGCGTCTGCCAGCACGATCAACACATCGGCGGCATTCCACAACTGCCCGTGGAGGAGGAGATGTTCGAGCTTGAGGGAGATCGGGGTGGCCGCCTCCCAGGAACCAACGCGCGCCTTGATGTCGTCAAGTAGCTCGCGGACTTCTGCAGCGAACTCCGGCGCCTCGTCCGCGGCCTTCGCCATCGGCTGTAAGGCAGTGCTAGCAAAGAACGCGGCGCGGACCGTGTCATCCCCCACTCCGTCGAAAAGGACCGAAGCGACCCGTCGAGCCTCTGCGCATCCGATCGGCGAACATGCGCACGCGCGCAGAAAGCGAAGAGCGGTGGTGACGGCGGCCGCCTCGGGGAGATGGCCAGCCCCGCCGAGCCGTCTTGCGAGGCTCAGCAGTCGCTGCCGAAGCGGGACGAGTGTCGCGTCTTTGAAGTCCGCCTCGAACTCAATCGGAGGCAATTCTGGTGCTGGCCGCGGAGTTCCGATTGCCTCAAGCAGACCCGCACCCGGCAGGAGCGCTCCGCAGCGTTGCGGCCACGCGCGCCCCGGGTACGCCGTGCTTGTGTGGCTCCGCAGCGCACCTTCCGCACGCCGCATCGCGAATACGTCCTCGCAAAACACCACGACCGGCGGTCTGCGGAGACCGCACGCGTCATCCATTGCGCTGAGCAGTGCGGAGAACTCTCGCTCCCAGTCGTACGCTAGGGCCGCGCGGGCGGCATGCGTCAGATCGACTAGGACCGCGTTCGGCCCGTCATCGGCCAACCTGGGGTGTGCAAGCCACCGACGCAGGTCGTGCCTCCGCGCTGAAGCGAGGCCCATCACGATGAACGGCGCGGTAGCAGGGTCGCCCAAAGCGGCTAGACGACCGCCCATCGTGGAGCGCCTGTCGCCAAGATGGGTGCTGTTGCGAACCCGCTTGAGCAATTGATCGGCATCGTGTGCATATTCCGGCCCGAATGGATCGACAGAGGGCGTGAACGTCAACGTCGTTTCGAGCAGCGTCGGGCTTCGGATGACGACAACACCCTTCGCTGGCTCCGCGGTTCCCGGTGGACGGCCCTCGCGCTTTCGATCTAAAAGCACGAGGTCATTGAGTCGAAGCTCCACCAACGACAGCGCCTCGTGTGCGAACCGAGGGTCGGCCCACTTCGCACCACCGCGGACCTCTACCGCCGCACGTGCCGCCGCTGCGGCGATGTCTTGGGGATGAACAAGGATTGAGCGGGCGGCGTGCGTTGCACCGGCCCGCCAGGGCCACAGGCCGAGGGCAGCCTGCCCTAGCCGCCCGGAGGCCCGCGCCTCGCGGAGCGCAATCGCTGCGGCGACGAAGCCGTTGTCGGGTACCGCAGGCCAGGCCAGCACGACACGATCGCGACCGTCCTCAAGCGACCTAAGGATTGCCGCCACGACGCCATCCCGGAGGGCATGCAACCACTGACCGGTATTGGCTGTCCGCGCGTATCGTATCCGATTCTCCTGCGGAGCGCCGATCTCGGCGCGCCGAGCGTGCGTGACGTTCCGGCAAGAGATCGCTTCGGAGTTTTCGGGGCCTGCTGGCGCGCCGCGCCGCTCCGCATCGCGCGGTGGTGCGTGTTCCGGTGGCAGAGCGGAATGACCGGACCGCACCTCCATGTCAGCTGCTTTCCACCCGAGGCTCAGTCATGTGGCCGGGTCGAGACACTATGATCGCGTCAACGACGCGAGCGAACTTTCGCATGCCTTCGCGGACGAGCGCGTGGTCCTCCGAATATGAGCCGTTATCCCACACAAAGACGAGGAGCCGATCGTAGGCGCTTGGCGTCGCGAAATAGTTGGAGTTGTCCTGTGCGATCTCGTTCACCATCTCCTTCAGCGCCGCACGCGTTCGAGCGAACTTCACCTCAATGAGAAGCCGCAGCGACGGGATACCGAAGTCGACACGCGGCTGGATAGGCCCAACCTGTGGCGCGTACTCCTCGCGGCGCAAGTCCGGGAAAATCGGGGCGAGCATCGCCCAGAGCAGGGCTTGGACGTGGTACTCGTTGTCGACGTGCCACATAGCCGCGCGGCTGCTTTTCGTCTTCGGTTTGTCCTCCCAGGGCCACAGTTGGAGAGCGCGCGGTGCCTCCGCGAGTAGTCGCGCGAGGGTCTCAGTTGTTGCTTGTCCGGGTAGAGCGATCGGAGCCGCACGACGGGTCCACGCGAGTGCCTGGAGTTGCACCTGTGCATGAAACGCACTGTCGGGAAGAGCGCCACTGAGGAGTCCTTCGAGGAGCGACGTCCCGTCAGTATCCGCGCCGATCGCCGCACCACGGGACGCTAAGGCGACACGAAGCTCTGGTGCGCAGGTATTCATTTCTCCGCGTGCAACGAGACCACCTCCAACGAGCCACGCAGGGTGGATGGAGTCGGCGGCGCGCGCGAGGACTTGATCGTGCCACGCTGCGAGCCACGGGCGCTCGCGCGCCGCGAGCCCAAGACACACCTGCGCCAGACCATCGCTCACTACGGGGGCGGGGATACTGACCCGCTCAAGCGCGACGTCGACAAGCCACCTAAGACCGTCCTCCAGTCGTGCCGAGTCGATGTTCCATCCCGCAACCTCGCCGAGGGCGGCGAGCGCGACGTCACTGTAGTCGCGCAGTGGAGAAGCGAAGGCATCATCGACCTTGTCGGGTGCCGCCTCCCCACGCAGCCAACAAACGAACGCAGCCTCTAGCGTGGTGACTTCGCCGTCCTGAGCTACCCGGATTAGTGTGGCCTCAGCGTCGCGCAGAAGGATCCGCGACGTCACAGAAACCACCTCGACGTGCCAGCCCCCCCGCGGAGGACGTCAGGATCCCATTTAGTGACGGTGCCGAGGCGCCCGAGAAGGTCGGCGATCCATTTCGCGTACTGGACCGTCACCGGTGCGCTTGTCGGCGGGAAGTTGCGCCAGGAGAGGGCCGAAAACGCAAGCGCCTGCCAGCTCAGGTACTCGAGGTTCGTGTAGGTCGAGGAGTGATGCACCTTCAGGCAGACGGGCCGCGGGAAGCCGCTGAACTCCCGTCGAATTTCAGCCGGTCCTTGCACCGTAACGAGTGCCTCCGACTTGCCGAGCCGGACGACGATCCCGCGTGGTGGGACTCGTTGCTTTTCGCCGGGATCGAATACGAGGAGTGGATGCTTTTCTACGATGTGAACGAACGCGAACTCTACCTCGAACTCGATCCCCGCGACGTCCAGCACCGCTTTCTTCATCGCATCGACATGCTTGTCGCGGAAATCCTTGAAGCTATGGATGACCACACGAACCGGGTCGCCCGCGCGCCACGCCATGTCGGTGCGTACTCGTTTGAACGCACTGACCGCGCTGTCGACGACCGCTTCCTCGTGGTCCTCGTACCTGATGATCTTCGACGTGTCCGTGAGCCAGTAGCGACCGTCCCCGCTGAAAGCCGTCGTAAGGCCGATGACCCGCTCACGATCGCCGAATTTGCCCGTTCCAAGGCTGGCGCTGCCCAATCCAAGCACGACCTCGTGCTCTTTACTCTGCGTTTGCAGAAGCCAAGGCACACCACCCAGCTTGGCGAATACCTGAAGACCGATACCGCCGAGAGCCCACTGTAGCTGCTCCTTAGGCTTCTGCATCGTCTCGACGCGGAACTCCTGCACGGGCACGTTGCGAGCGAGGAACTTGGCCTTCGTGACGAGATAGGGGTTCTGGTCCCCGACCAACTCCGAGGTGCCGCTTGGAACCTGGACCAACGCAAGCTGCCAGGCTGATCCTTCATCGATTGCTGCCCGGCACGCCTTCTCGTAGTCCGCCGCCGTCGGACCCTCCGCATCGAACCTCGTGAAGGTCAGCTCACCGAGCTTCCATGTTTGCTTCAACGCGCGATGCGCGCCATGCCCATCGGTCAACGCCTTGATGAACCTCTCGACCTCACCGCGCAGTGAACGCTCGCCGATGATGCATGCGCGCACGCCCTTGCGCGCGCTTGGCGGAACGTGCTGCGGGCCGCTGGCGAAGACGCTCGCCGTCTTGTCGCCGACTCGTCCACCACCAAGCATGTAACGAGGCAATGTTGCGCTCGACTGGCCGAGGTCGGAGGCGGCAACGAAGCCGGACAAGCGAGCGCTGACGCCGGGCGCGATCTCGAATGGGCGCTGGCCCACGTGGTCCGCGAAGCCAGCGATTCGCTCCCAGCGCTGACTTCCGGTCGCAAGGTTGTTCCGCTCATCCCAGAGAGCCTCGTGTGCATCGGGCCCGGCGTAATGCACCGCGAGGCGAGGCAGAGCGACCGGCCCCAGTTCGAGTGCCAACGACGAGGCGTCGTACTGCACGCGGTCTCCGCGCCTGTCGCCGCCGAGGTAAATCGTCGAGCCGTCCACCCGCTGCACCTGGCCGACAACCGCGGGCCGACCCTGCTTTGAATCGGCCTGGTCGAGGCTAAGAACGTACAGCCCCTGCAGGTCGAAGTCGTCATCGATGAGGTCAGCGCACGTCCCGTCGAGGTCGGCATGCGTGATGGCGTCGATCGCCAGCGCGGTTCGCGGCCCCTGCTTTAGATAGACCGACCTCGCTTCGAGATTGAAGCCCCGTCGCACGTGCAGCGGGAAACGTCCCTGACTGCGCTGTCCGAACAGACCATGCGCGATGTCGTTTTTGGCCTCGAGGGAGACGAGCTTGAGCGGGCGGCGCCGCACGATGGAGACCTTCGGGCCTGCGATGTGCTTCTCGATGGCGCGCTCGACCAGCACGTTGAGCAGCCTGCCAAGGCGGCGTGCGGAGCGCGGCTTGAACTCCACCCCCTCCAGCGCGGGCGCGTCAGGTGCGAGCTTCACCACCTCAAGAGCATCCCCTCGACGCCTAAAGACGTACTCGCCTCCGTGAGCCTCCTCGAGCGCGTTCCGGCGCTCCTCGTCGTAAGGCGCGACGGTGCCCACGTCGACCATCGCGTCGTCCACGTCCACGAGGAAAAAGTTAGTCCTCAGCGCCAAGCGGGCTCCTTCGCGGGACGCTTCTCGATGATCTCACCTAGGTTCCCGTCCGGGTCTAGCACGTGAACGACGGCTCCCCCCACGAAGATTCAAGGATCACCTGAACCTGACGAACACTTTCAGCGAGCCGTCGGTGCGCGACCGCGATGTTGCTGACATGAATCTCCACTCGTTTCCGGCGGTTGGGCTTGTCCTCGCTCACGACCCGCCCTGAGAACTCGATCGCCGTATGCACGTCGACGAGTGAGATCGCGCTGAAAGGCACGAATCCCTTGGTCTTCCTCATGCCCACGAGCCCCAGGCCTTCGTGGAACGCCGTGGAGGCCGCGAGATTGAAAACTGTCGAAGTCTCCGAGCAAGGTGGAGCCACGTCTTCGTCGTCGGCCGCTCGCCGAGGAGCCGGTGCGACGAAAACGGCGGCCACACGAAGGTGCTCGTCCTCTTCTGGATCTGGCGTGAGCAAGGGGCGGTGGAACTCAGAGCGCATGCGGCACTGCTCGTCGAGGCCCCTGCTCGCGCATCGTCGAGCGTGTCCAATGATCCACCTGGACGCGGAGTACTCTGGCCCCTTGTCCTCTGACGGGCGAACGGGAGGGACTGGCCGTGCCTGCATACGAGCGGTGGAGAGTACTCGATTCCTCACCGAGCGACGAGGGGGCGGTAGAGAGACGTATGCGCGGTGTTCAAGGCAGCGGGAGCTGCGCCGCAGAGCGATGTATGGCGTGGTTATTCTGCGCAGTCCAACGTCGCGCTTCCCAGAGCGGCTTCTGGTCGGAACTCATTCGCAGCTTCGCGTCCAGCACGCGGTGGACATCGTCGGTGACCCACGTCGCGTACTTGTCCTCGCGGAGCGCGCAGAGCTTCGCAGCGAAGTTCGCTGCGCGTCCAACCCAAACGAGATCGTTGGAGCCACGAATTCCAGTGCGTGCGACATAGAGCGCGCTGGTATCGACCCCCACCGCTTGCCGAATTGCGAACTCCGCAGGTAGCTCCTTGTAGGCCGCTCTGAGCTTGGGGTTCACCAGTTTGTCGACCGCATCAGCGATCGCGAACGCGCTACGCACCGCCCGCGTTTCCTTGTCCTTTCCGAGGAATACCGCCATCACGCGGTCGCCATCGAACGCCGTGATCTCCCCCTCTTGCTTGCGGATGATCCGACACGCCACGGCAAGGTAGATTTTGTAGACCTTCGCCACGAAAGTAGGCGTGTACTTCATGACGAGTCCGGTGGAGTCGGCGAGGTCGGCGTAGAGGACGGCGCCGTTCAACTTCACCGCATCGTTGCCCAGTCCGACCTCGGGCGCGTCGGGCACCTTGGCTCCGTCGCGCTCCGTCCACTTCTCGGCGAGGATCTTCCCGATCTCAGCGCCCAGGTCTTCCGTGAATCCCATCGTCATCCTCCGCTTTTATCGAGGTCCAAGCTTCTTCACGACCGCGCGGAGCTCGTTTGCCGCCGGTCCCACGCGCGCCGCAATGTCCTTCTCCGTGCCTTTGGCGATCTCGAGGGCTTGCACGCCAACCAGGTCGGAGGGGAGCTTCACGTCGCGCTCGTCCAAACGCCGCAGCATGAAGGTCCGTTCCCGGCCGAGGGCACCCATCAGCAGACCCAGCTCGAAAACGACGTTGTCGCGAGGGCTCGGCGATGTCGTTGTTCGTGAGGTCGTGATGTCGTCGCCGACGACGACGAGGACTCCGAAATCGATGCTCGGCAGAGCCTCGGTGAGCGACTCGATCGCGGTCTTTCCCGCGGTGAAGACGCCGTCCGCCCAGAGCTTGGTCGTCCACGGGTCGTGTAGGAACGCAGTCTGAAACGCGCGGGCGATGTCGAGCCCTTCGACCGACGACCCGACAAACACGAGGGCTTGCTCGTTCGGGGCTCGGATGAGGGTGCCGCGTTCCCTGAGGCGTTGACCCAGCTCACGAGCAATGCCACGCCAAACCCGAGGATGTGCGTCCGCGATTGCGGCGAAAGCGTGTTCCTCGATACGCGCCACGACCGTTCCCGCCTCCCGTGCTCTCACGGTTGCGCTCCGCTTCGCCGCAGGATCGATCATGCTCATCTCGCCGACGTGCTGCCCGGGCCTTCGGCGCGCGACGAGGCGGCCGTTCACCTCCACATCGACCTCGCCGGCGAGAAGCAGCACGAGGTCGTTGTCGCTCCCGCCCTGGGCGATGATGACGTCGCCAGGCCCGTGCTCGGCAAGGCGCAAGACCGCCTTCAGCTTCGCGACCACGGCCTCGTCGTGCTCGACGAGCGCCTGGCTGCGAAGTGCGGTGAGGAGCCGAGCCTCGCCATCGACGCCCAGGAAGCGGTGCAGCATTTGGGCGCGAAAGCCTACATCGTCCTTCGCGTGACGAGCAGGGGTGGCAAGACTGAGCCGCGCATTCCCCGTGTGATTCCCACGCTTTTACGTAGCGCCCCCGGCAAGAATCGGACTTGCGACCTTCGGTTTAGGAAACCGCTGCTCTATCCACTGAGCTACGGGGGCTATGGTTGATGTCGGCCGTGTAGCACGGTCTTTTCACGTTCGACTAGATGCTTCGTCCCGGTTTTTCCACGGCACGCTGACGCCTAGCTCTTCGAGCAGCACCGTCAGCACTTCCAGCGCGGGCCAGGTTCGTACGCCTAGCTCGGCGTGGGCGTCGACCCAATTCATGACCAGCGTCATGGGCACGACGATGGGCGCTCGGCCTAGGAGCCTTGCCGTGACGCGGCTCAACACCTCCGAGAGCAGGACGGGTGTTGGCACCTTGCGTAGCGGCAAAAGGCCTAGCGTGGCGCAGTGGGCGGCGGGGGTGGTCACCAGGAAGTCGCGGCAGGCCGTAGGGCGATCGGGGTGGATGCTGCAGCTCTCTTGTTCCAGAAAGGGGCAGGCCAGGCCCTTGGCTAGGTATTGAAAGCCTAGGTCTTTGTCGTTGACCGCCTTGCCCTCCACGACGTCTTGCAAGGCTCGCCACAGGCCATGCTTTTTTACGGCGCTCTCCAGCTCATCGAACTTCGCGAAGATCTGGTCGCGGCGGGCTTCTTCCATGTCGAGCACCACGTCGGCCAGGGCGAAGGCTTCGGGGATGCTGAGGGGCACCAGTTGACGGCAGCAGGCGCCGCAGCCGGCTTTGCACGAGATGCTGCGGCCCTCCGCTTCTTCGCGCTCGACGGCCTTTTCCACCAGCGTATTCGTGACGACTTGCGCGAACGGCACCAGGCCCGCGAGGCCCATCGGACCCGCGGGTAGACGCAATTTGATTTGTGCGACGCCGGTCGCCGTCGGCAGCTCCAGCGTGACTTCGTCGGCTTCCATGGCTCAGTCGCCGAGCGGCGCGTTGCGACGGAGCCCGTGTTTTTGCAGCAAACGGTGCAGATACATGCGATCGAGGTTGGCCTTGCGCGCGGCGCGGCTCACGTTGCCTTCGGCCCAGGCCAGGAGCGACTTCAGGTACTCGCGCTCGAAGGCGTCGATCACGTCGTCCTTCGCGACCTTGAACGGCCTCTCGATGTCGATGGGCGCGGCGGCGGGCGCCGGGGGCGGCGCGGTCGAAGAGGACGCGGCGTTGCCATCGGCCATCAACCAGCTCTGCTCGAACACCACAGTGCGCTCCACGAAATTGCGCAGCTCTCGCACGTTGCCGGGCCAATCGTGACGGGCCATCTGCTCGTACACCTCGGGGGTGAACAGGTGGCGTTTGTCGGTGGCGGACAGCGACGACAAAAACGAGCTCACGAGCATCGGAAGATCGCCTTCGCGCTCGCGCAGGGGCGGCACGCGCAGCGTCACCACGCTGAGACGAAAGAACAAATCCTCACGGAAACGGCCGGTGTTGACCTCGCGCTCCAGGTTGCGGTTGGTGGCCGCGATGACCCTCACGTCCACCTTGCGCACGTTGTTCTCACCAATGCGTCGCACCTCGCCCTCTTCGAGCACGCGCAATAACTTCGGCTGCATATCGAGGGGCAGCTCGCCGATTTCGTCGAGAAATACCGTGCCGCCATCGGCGGCTTCGAAGGCCCCGATGCGGTTGGTTTGAGCTCCTGTGAACGCCCCGCGAGCGTGACCAAAGAGCTCGCTCTCGATCAGCGTGCGGCTGATCGCGCCGCAGTCGACCACGATGAACGCGTTCTTGCTGCGGGCTCCGCCCTTCACGATTTCGGCTGCGACAAGCTCTTTTCCGGTGCCGCTCTCGCCCTCGATCAGCACGTTGGCCTCGCTCTTGGCGATGCGATGGAGCTGATCGTAGAGCCTGCGCATGGGGGGCGAGCCGCCCACGATCGCGCCGTAAATCCAGCCCCTGCGCGACGAGCTCTGGCTCGCGGGCTCGGCCTCTTCGACGCGCATGCGGCTGCCGCCGAGCTCGATCACGGCGGGCAAGGCGAGATCGGCGTCGCGGATGCGAACCCCGGAGATCCTCGTGCCGTTGAGGGATCCGCTGTCCGTGATGCGCCACGCTTTGTCGCGGATGAGCCGCGCGTGGAAACGTGAGACGAGCGGGTCGTCGAGGACGATGTCGTTGCCCGCGTGGGAGCCGATGCGGACCAGCTCGCCGTCCACCGTAAGCGCGCGCTCGGAGGGCTGACCGCCCTCGCGCTCGACCGTAATGCGCAAACGCGGGATCGAGACGAGGTCTTCTTGGGCCGGCACCGTAGCCGATGTGCGTCCCGCGGGATTCGAGGGGGGTGTGGGGGTCGAGGGCGGCGGGGAGGCGCTGGACGCCATAGTGAGGAGCAGACTACTCGAATAGGACCCAAGGTGAGGGCTTCAGACATCGGCCCCGGGTGGAGTAGGCTCGGTTCTCACCCCCGCGCCGTTCGTGGTACGACGGCTGCTACGGGCGGCGTGGCTGCTTTCGCATGGGCAAACCCTTCGTTTCACAGGGAAGTTACGGGTCCCCCCCGCCGCGTCCTTTTTCCAACTTTTGAGGAGACTCGATGACTACGAACGCACGCGCGCGTCGCCTCGTGTCGTTTGCTGCGCTGTTGGCGGCCTCTGCCGCATCTGTTCCCGCCCTCGCGCAGACGACGACCGATGCCAGTTTGGCGCTCGATCGCTTCAACGCTTCCTACGCGGGCGACCGCTTTTTCGGCGTGGTTTCGCCCTTCGCCGCGGGGAACCGAGAGCTGCACCTGATGGGCCTCGTGGACTACGCGAAGGACCCCTTGGTGCTGCGACGCGACAGTGATGACGAGAAGGTCGGCACGGTCGTATCGAACCAGCTCTTTTTGCACCTCAATGCCACCTACGCGCTGTGGAATCGCCTGGCGCTCAACGTGGACGTGCCCCTCGCGCTCGTGCAGTCGGGCGACGATCCGACCTCGGGCTCGACGACCTTTTCGTCGCCGAGCGGCGCCGATCTCGGCGACGTGCGCGTCGGTGGCCGGGTGGTTTTGTTCGGCAAATACCACGACTCGCTCCAGCTCTCGCTCGGCGGCAACCTGTGGCTGCCCACGGGCTCGGGCGACTTCACGAGCGACGGATCCCTGCGCGGACAGCCCCAGCTCATCCTCGGCGGTCGCAAAGATCGCTGGGTGTGGACCCTGGCCGGTGGCCCCGAAATTCGTTCGTCGCAGAGCTACGGACCGGTGACCCAGGGCACGATGATGTCGGGCGGCGCGGGCATCGGCTATTTGGTTGGTGCTCAAAGGAATTTGCAGGTCGGCGCCGAGCTCGAGCTGGCGTCGGTGCTCGAAGCCACCGAGGCGCGCAACACCAACGCCGAGCTCTTGTTCGATGGTCGCTACCGCTTTGCCCCGCGCTGGGAAGCGGGCCTCGGCGTGGGCCCGGGCCTCGCGGGGGGCATCGGCACGCCCACCGTGCGCGTCGTCGGCATGCTCGCGTTCTCCGCGGAGCCGGCGAAAGAGCCTGAAGATCGCGACAAGGACACCATCGTCGACGAGAAGGACGCGTGCCCCGACACGCCCGGCATCGCCACGAACGACATGAAGACGAACGGCTGTCCGCCGCCGCCCGATCGCGATCGCGACGGTATCGTCGACACCGCCGACGCCTGCCCCGATGTGCCCGGGATCCCCAACGTAGACGCCGCCAAGAACGGCTGCCCGCTGCCCCCGGATCGCGATCACGACGGCATCACCGACGACGTCGATGCGTGTCCGGACGTCGCTGGTATCGCCAACGCTGAACCCGCGAAGAACGGTTGCCCGCCCGACAAGGACGCGGACGGTGTGCCCGACGCGAACGACGCGTGCATCGATATTCCGGGCCTCGCGACGCAGGATCCGGCGACCAATGGCTGCCCGGGTGACACCGATGGCGACACCATTCGCGACGACCAAGATGCTTGCCCGCGCGAGAAGGGCAAAGCCGATCCGGATCCGAAGAAGAACGGTTGCCCGACCGCGGTGCGCGTCGACGACAAGGAGATCATCATCCTGCAGCAGGTGCAGTTCGACACCGGCAAGGCGACGATCCGCAGCGAGAGCAACGCGCTGCTCGAAGAGGTCGCGGGGGTCTTCAAAGATCACCCCGAGATCACCGAGGTGGAGATCCAAGGCCACACCGACAACGCGGGCAGCAAGGCGCTCAACACCAAGCTGTCGCAGAACCGCGCCGAGGCTGTGAAGAAGGCCCTCGTCGATCGCGGCATCGACGCGAAGCGCCTCACGCCGAAGGGCTACGGGCCCGACAAGCCCATCGCGCCCAACGACACCGCGGAGAACAAGCAGAAGAACCGGCGGGTTCAGTTCGTGATTCTCAAGCGCGAAGAGAAGAAGCCCGCTCCGTAGCGGCACCGTCGCAACCTGGGGCCGACCTCCCCTGAGCGAGGTCGGCCTCGCTTCCCTTCGATATTGGCGCCTGGATACGGGCCCTCGCCTCGCACGGAAGAGACATGTCTACCTTGGACACACGCCGCTTCGTCGGCCAAGCTCGAACATCCCTCCTGCGAGCGAGCGCCGCCGTGTTTTTGGCGATGGGCGCGCTCTTCATGGCTGGGTCCGCCGAGGCGCAGGAGGCCACCGCGCTCGATCGTTTGGAGCCCGCGCCCGCGGGTGACGCGCTCGTGACGGTGCCCTCTGCGGCGGTGAACGGTCACCTGATGCCGTCCACCGGGGTGCTGCTGTCGTATGCGAACAAACCTCTTTCTTTGAAGCTCAACGACGCCGATCGCACGGCCCTCACCGACGTTGTCGACTACCAGCTCACGCTGCATGTGTTGGCCAGCCTGTCGTTGGCCGAGAGGGTGCTGCTCGACGTCGACGTGCCCCTGACGCTGAGCCAGGGCGGCGAAGATGGCAGCATCGCCGCACAGCCGTTTGCGGCGCCGAACGGCGCGGCCGTGAACGACGTGCGCACGGGGCTGCGCTTGGAGCTTTTGCAAGATCCGACGAGCGGCGTCTCCGCCGCCCTCGCGTTCTCGGCGTGGCTGCCATCGGGGGACGAAGGGGCCTATGCGGGCACGGGCACGACGCGTTTTGCGCCTAGCGTGACCGTTGGCCAGACCACCGCGCGTCTCGCGTGGAGTGCCTTCGTTTCGCGCCGATTTCAAGACGATCAAGGCGCGGGGTTGCTCGGCAGTGAGGTGTTGTTTGGGGCCGGCGTGGCTCGCCGCTGGGGGGCGTTTCAGGTGGGGCCCGAGCTCGTGGGAGGGACGGTCGTCGACGGTTCGACGGAGGCCTTCGAGCGCACCAAGACGAACCTCGAAGCCCTGTTGTTGGGCCGCTATTTCTTGGGGCCGGCGACGTTTACGTTGGGTGCAGGTCCGGGCCTTTCGAGCGGCGTGGGCACCCCCGATTTTCGCTTGCTCGCGGGCGTGACCTTGGCTCCCGGAGCGCTGCAAACGCGCAAAGCGCAGCCTCGGCCGGTGGCGCGGCCGGTGCCCGTGCCCGATGTCTCGGGCGCCCAAAGGCCTGCGGAGGAGCCCGATCGCGACGGCGACGGTGTGCCCGACGCGACCGACGCGTGCCCGGAGCAGCGCGGGCTGGCGACGGCCGAACGTCCCGGCTGCCCCCCCGACAAAGACCGCGACGGTGTGTTCGACGCCGACGACGCGTGCGTCGATGTGCCCGGTGTTCCCAGCCTTTCGCGCGAGAAAAACGGCTGTCCGTCGGACCGCGACGGCGACACGATCATCGACAGCGAAGACGCTTGTCCCGACGAGAAGGGTCCCCGTGTCTCGGACACGAAGCTCAACGGTTGCCCCCCTTCGGTGCGTGTCGAGGGTGGACAAATCGTGATCATGGAGCAGGTGCACTTCGACACCGGCAAGCATGAGATCAAGCCCGATAGCTTCGAGCTTCTGGGGCAAGTCGTGGCCGTGATGAAGGAGCACCCGGAGATCGCTCGCGTATCGGTCGATGGTCACACCGACAACGCGGGGCGCGAGGCCGACAACGTGGCCCTCTCCCAGCGGCGCGCGCTCGCGGTCGTGAAGTATTTGATCGAGCACGGCGTCGATGCGCGGCGGCTCGAAGCCCGCGGATTTGGTCCGCGGCGGCCGATCGCCGACAACGGCAGCAAAGAGGGCAAGGCCAAGAATCGCCGCGTCGAGCTTCAAATCAGGAAGCGCACG
>CAYLJT010000010.1:0-27229 GCA_964383995.1 uncultured Polyangiaceae bacterium | reverse complement strand
CAGGTTGCGCCGACCTTCCAAGGTCAGGGTGCCCTTCTCGAAGTGAATCGCCACGTCTTCCCGGGCGACTCCCGGGAAGTCGGCCACCAAGAGAAGCTTCTCGGCGTTCTCGAAGATGTCCACCGGCGGTGCCACGACCGGCCTGCGCTCGCTCCGTTCCACGGCTTTCTCTTGGGGCTTGCTCAATGCTACGTCACTCATGATAACCTCCTTAACGCTCCTCTCGCTTGGGTGTCTTGCTGCCCTCAACTGGCCTTGACGGTGATCTGCCGCGGCTGCAGCTCTTCGGCCTTGGTCAGCGTCACGGTGAGCACGCCGTTCTTCACGGTGGCCGTCGAAAGCTCGGGGTTGATGCGCGTGGGCAGCGTCAAGCTGCGAGAGAACTTGGCAGATGCCCGCTCCCGGCGGTGCACGCCAAAGCCCTCGGGTACGCTCACCTTGCGCTCACCCTCGATGGCCAAGACGTCTTGATTCAAGGTGACCTGAATGTCCTTCTCGCTCAAGCCCGGCACGTCCGCCGTGAGCACAAAGGCCTTTCCGGTGTCATGCAGTGTGACGCGCGGGTAGGCACCCCGCGGGCGCTCTTCGAAGAAGCCCTGTGCAACGCCGCCGTCCTCAAAGAGGCGTTCCATCCGCCGCCTTAGCTCGTCAAGGTGACCAAAATCTCGATCGAAATCACTCCATCGCGTGAGCATGGTTGTGTCCTCCTCAAAGGTTTTTCGAATGACAACCGGCTGCTCCGCCCTTACTGGCTACCGCTCTGGTTGTCCTCGGCTGCGTCGCAATCTTGGCACGGCGTTCTCCGTGTCAAGCCCCCGATCGATTTCGCCGCCAAGCCGTGAACATTCGCCCCTCCTCTGCGGGAAAATGGGCCGTAGGCGGCACATTTCGCTGATATTCGCGGAAAAGTGCGGCAAATCCCGCGGGATCCGCGTCGAACAGCGCCTCCGCGTCGCTCGAGCCCCGCAACAGGCGCTCGAAGCGCAGGCGAGCGACGAGCAGCGCAGCCATCCGCAAGCCGTCTTCGTCGATGGCTGAGAGCGCGTCGACTAGCTGTTTGGGCAACGCTGGATCTTGGAGCGCGTCCTTCAGACACTGCCATGGATCGGCGGCGCAGACCGCCTGGGCGACAATGCGCTCGACCTTTAGGTGGGCCTCTCGGGGCGTCAACCGGCCCTCCCCCGAAGGATGCGCCGCGCCCGCCGCACTTCGTCTCGCAGCAGGGGGACATCGCCCGGCGCGACGGTACCTTCCATGCGCTCGACGGTGACGCCGCGGAGGTTTCGGCAGCGTGGCAAGATCTCCTCGAACAAGGCCCAAACCTCGTCTGGGACGGGGCCGTCGTGCCCATCGAGCCGCAGCGTCCGGCCGGAAGGCAGCCAGTTGGGGTCGCTCAAGCTGCCTCCCGAGAGGTGAATTTCGATGACCTTGCCATGGTCTACCTTGGCAAGGTACGCCCGCGGATCAAAGCCTAGATTCAGGCCCATGGTGTAGACGTTGTGCAGATCGAGCAGCAGGTGGGTGTGGGGCGCGCGGACGACGGAGGAAAGAAACGCCGGCTCGGCGAGCGGGTCGCCGAGGACGAAATGAGCCATGCTGTTCTCCACGCCGACGTCGGGTACGACGCCTTGCATGGCCCGAAGACAACGCGCGGCGACCTTGGCGGCGTAGGCTGTCATGGGGAGTGAAAGGGGCAGCGTGATGGCCAGATCGTCGAGCGTCGTCGCGCCCAGGTGGTCTGTGTACCACCGAAAGTCGAAGACCCTGTGATCGTCGGCCAGGCGCCTCAGGTTGCGACGTCGACGCGCGGCTTGCCCGCGGGAGCTCGTGCCGATCGACTGACCTACCCCGTGCGCGACGAAGGGCCTCTTGGTATCCTCGCGCAGGGTGGCGAACCGCCTGAAGAAGCCGTTTGGGTGGAGTCTACCTTCCTCGTCCTCGAACCACAGCGTCTCGGGGGCGACCTCGTAGTAGTCCACCTCGGTTTGGAGGACGTCGTCGAGCAGCTCGAGGTAGGCCTCGTCGGGCTGCAAAACGAGGCCTACTCCCGGGCTCACAGCAGGCGATTTTCGACAGAGAAGAAGTACAGAAAGCGCCGACTCTTCTCTGGCACGTGACCCATGCCGCAGGCCACCATCGAGCGGTCTTCCACGCCTTCGATCTGGGTGCCGCAGCCGCCCGCGCGGGCCCAGTGGCTCCCGGGGAGGACCTTCTTGACCAGGCGCTCGCGCACCGCGTCGGCCTGCGCCTTCTCGTCCTTGATGGACGCCGTCCCGAGGGTCTTCCTCAAGAGCGCGCCGAGGGCCGAGATGCGCTGTTCCACGGCCTTGTCTTCCGCCTTTTCGGAGTCTTCCCAATGCTCCCAATCGATCTTCGGATTGGCCGCGAGCACACCGTCGATGAAGGTCGCCGTGGCCGGCACCTCGTGGGTAGAAACGAGGATCATGAGCGGCTCACCTTCGGGCAGCGAGGGCACCACGAGGCGCACCTCGTCCGCCGTCGCGCACACGACCTCCACGTTTGCGAGCGGGGCCAGGTCGGCGTCGGACCCGTGGTTCAACAGCTCTCCGAAGGCCTCGCCGCGTTCGTATTTCTTCCCATCGTCGCTCGGGATGACGAGCACCAAGAGCGGCCGATGGGCCTTGGCTGCGCGCTTGTATGCGGCGGCGACGACGGCCACCCCGCGCAGCGGCTCGCGTCCCGTCCGCTTCTGACCGGGGTCACAGCTCTCGTCGGCGAATGCGTCACGCAACCACGCCGGCCACGCCAGCGCTGCGAGGGCCCCCACGCCCGCTCCTACGAACGCCCTGCGTTTCATCGTGCGCCCCGACCTTTCTCAGCGTCGTCCAACAAGAGTGGGAAGAGTGTATCTCCGCCGGGTTCCACCAGGGCGTCTCCGTCGCGCGTGAAGACGGTTGGTGAGGTCCCCGGAAACGAGACGGTGACCCGGCCGCCCACGACGTGAAATACCCCGGAAGCGAGGGGCGTCGCACTGCACGGCGACAGCTCGGTCGCGCGGCCCGAAGCGTCCAACAAAAGGACGCGGTCGCCGATCCCGTAGAGACCCACGACCAGCGATTCTTCGGCGGCAAGATCGTCCATCCGTTGACCCTCCGCGTCGAGCAGCGGAATCGGCAAGATGTCGAACCTGCCATCTTCCAGGGCGGTGGCCTCCGCGTCCGCTGCGAGCGGCGCGGGCACGACCTCCACGATGCCGTCCGGGACATCGAGGAACGAGCCGCGATCGAGGATGTCGGGGGCTTCCAACAGCCACAGCCCATCCGACGACATCGAGGCGTCCGCCCCGAGGAGCAACGCCAGCTCGGCCACGCCCGCGGCCGTTCCGTGGACCAGCACCGCGTCGTCGCGAAGGTCCCGACCTACCCTCTGGCTGTCCACCTTGCCATCGGCCCCCCTAATCAAGGTCAGTGTGCCTGGGGTACCGTCGATGCCAATCGGCTCCCCGCTCCCCTGGAACACCACCCGCTCGTCGACCTCCACGGCGATGGGCAGGGTAGGCTTGCCCGTCCAGGTGTCCACCACCAGGGCTCCTCCCCGCCGCGCCGCCGTGTCCAACAGGATGTAGGCCGTCTCCCCCGAGGCCTCGCTGTTCGCCGTGCAGCCTGACAGGCAACTTATGGCGAGCACGGAAAGCCCTACGAACGGTTTTAGGTGGTCCATCAAGCCCATGGACCAGGCCGGCGCGCGGGTCTTGGGGCGCTCGGCGATTTTGTTCATTTTCCGCAGCGAAAGCCGACGTGCATATGGGACGAATCGGGGGAGCTTTTGCCCCTGCCGCCCGGCATGTAGCGCATGCAATAGCTGTCGGCGCACAGGAACGAGCCCCCTCGCTGGACCTTCTTCGGCACCCCAGGCTCGCTCGGATCGAAGCTGTCTTTCGGCCCCCGGGGGTCGCTGGCTGGGGCGCTTTTATAGGTGTCCGGTCTGTAGTTGTCGGCCACCCACTCCCAAACGTTGCCGCTCATGTCGTAGAGACCGTAGCCGTTCGGCGGAAACGACGCCACGGGCGCGGTGGTCAGGTAGCCGTCTTCCTTCGTGTTCTCGAACGGAAAATCCCCTTGGAAGGTGTTGGCGCGAAAGTCACCCTTCGCCTGCGGCGTATCTCCCCACGTGAAGCGCTTTTGGTCGAGGCCGCCGCGCGCGGCGTACTCCCATTCGGCCTCGGTGAGCAGGCGCTTGCCCTTCCATTTGCAGAAGGCCACCGCGTCGTACCAGGACACATGGACCACCGGGTGCTTTTCCTTGCCAACGATGTTCGATGCCGGGCCCTCCGGGTGCCTGAAATCGGCGCCCGGAACCCATTGCCACCAGTTCGTCGGGCCCGCCCCTTGGCGCGCCGCGGGGGGGATCATGACGAGCGAGCCGGGCACCAGCTTCTCCTTCGGGACGCCGGGGAAGTCGGCAGGGCTCGGCGCCTTCTCCGCGGTCGTCACGTAGCGTTCGGCCTTCGTAAAAGCCTCGAACTCGGCGTTCGTCACCTCGGTGACGTCGATGCTGAACGCGCTGACGCGCACCTTGCGCAGGGGCACGGCGTCGCCCTCGTGGGTTTGCGCGCCCATCGTGAACTCGCCCCCCGGAATCTGCACCATCTCTCCAGGTTGGATGTCGGTTCTGCGAGGCGCGGCAGGTGGGTCTTTCTCCACGGTGTCCGAGACAGACGGGGTGGCCGCGGCGGGCTCCGTGGACTTCGTCGGTGCCGCGCGGGACGGCTCTGGCGGCGCCGAATCGCAGGCCGTCAAGATCAACACGGCGCCCCATGTGGCTCGTTGAAAGCTCATTTCTACAAACCTTCCTTGACAGTTTCCGGGGCGAAGAGAGGGCCATGGGAGGTCAGCTTGGGGAGGGTTACGACGAACGCGCTCCCCTTGCCATCGGGGGTCACCGGGCTCTCCACGCTGATCTGCCCTCCATGGCTCTCGGCGATGTGCTTCGCGAGCGCCAGGCCGATGCCGCTGCCGCGCACCTTGATCTGGGAGGCGCGCTTGCCACGCACGAACCGCTCGAAGATGGCGTCTTGTTCCTCCGGGGCGATGCCCGGGCCGCGATCGACGACGCGGATCTTCACGCCGCCGTTCTCGGGGGTCACCGTCACGTCGGCGCGGCCGCCTTCCTTCGCGTACTTCATGGCGTTGTCGAGGAGGTTGATGACGAGCAGCTCCAGGGCGCGCGCGTCCAGGGAGACCTGGGGGACCTCGCTCTCCGCCGACAGGGTGACCTCGAAGTTTTCCCGGGCGGCGCGGTAACGATAGGCCTCCACAGCGGCCCGCACGACGTCGGGCACGCTGCCGGGGCTGAACTCGTAGGCGCTCTTGCCACGCTCCACCTTGGCAAAATCCAGCACATTTTCGATGAGCGCGGTGAGGCGCTCGCTCTCACTGACGATGATCGAGAGATATTGCTTTTTCTTGTCCTCGGTGGGCACACGGCCCGAGAGTAAGATCTCCCCAAACATGCGGACGAGCGAGAGCGGGGTCTTGAGCTCGTGGGACACGTTGGCCACGAAGTCGCTCTTCAGCGCCGCGAGCTTGCGTTCGCGCACCGACCCCATCAGCACGATGGCAAGGCCCGCCAGCGCCACGATGGCCGCGAAGATGACCATGATGATCTCCACGATGCGCTGCTTCTCGACCTGTTTTCCTAGCTCTTCGGCCTGCGTAAGGGCGACCTGCAAGCGCCAGTTGTACAGGGTGGTCGGGAAGGGGCGCAGGACGGTGAACTCGCCGCCCGTGATGGGGAGACCAAAGACGATGCGGCCCTCCTCGTCGACGACGTTCATGCGGCTGCCGCCCTTGTCCACGTCGCGGTAGAGGCGTGGCATGATGTCGTGGACGAGGCTCGGCACCTCGTGCCAAGCCACCACCAGGTAGGTTCGGCCCCGGTAGTCGCGTTGCCAATATGAGAGCAGAAAGCTCTGTTCGCCCCCCGCCACGTCGTGCAGGTGTCGGAGCTCGCTCAGGTCACCTTGGAAGTTCAGGCGGGGTATCAGATCCTTGACGAGCAGCCGCCGGAAGGTGTCGTCATCGACGCTGGCGCTGTCTGACCTTCCACCCAGCGTGCGCGAGGCGAAGGCCAGGACCTCGTGCTCTGGGCGGTCCATGTCAATCACCAAAATGGCACGAATCGTGGGGGTTTCACGCGCCGCGGTGGGCAACCAGCGCTCGGCGATGCTGGTCAGCCGCGCGAGGTCGACGTGCGCGAGGGCCACGTTGTCTTCCGCCACGATCAGCTTGTCCAGACGGTCGACGCGCTCGTCGGCGAGGGTGACGGTCGCGTCGATGATGGTCTGCTGGCGGGCCTTCTCGATCTGCAGGGTGGTGCGCAGGGCCGTCCCTCCGAGGAGGAGCACCGCGACCACGATGGAAGGTACGAGAACGTAATAGAGGACCTTCTCGCGCCGACCGCGTTGGCCCATCTTACCTTCGCGGAGCTACCTCCGCGCCTCCGCGGACTCGCGCACGATGTCCGGGTGAATGATGAGGCCGCGCGAGGCTACGAGCTCGGCGTATTGCTCGGCCATGTAGCTTACGGCGTTGCCGTCGTCTTCCGTGAAGGGTCGACCGTCCACCGGGTTGATGAGCTCGAGGAGGCCCAAATACCGACCTGCCAAAGCGACCGGGGCGATGACGAGGCTCTTTGGGACCACGCCGAGGGCCACGAATCTACTGGCATCGATGCTCTGCTCGGTGGACGCATCGGCGACGACGATCGCGCGCCTTGCCCGCATGGCCCGCGCCACCAGGGGCTCTTTCTCGGAGCTGCGGTAGAGGAGGGCGCTCTTTTTGCCACCGCGACAGCGGACCACGATGAAGTTTCTGGCGTTGATGTCGAACAACGACACGAAGGCCGCTTCGGTGGGTAGCTTTTCGTTCGCGACCTGCAGCACGAGCTCGGCACCTTCGAGGCAGTCGGGCACGTACTGGAGGTAAGAAAACGCCTCGAAGAGCTCGGCCAACAGGTCTTCACCGGAGAATCGGATGCGGCGACGGGAAGCCGGGCCGTGCTCGGCCGCGCCGCGTTTCGACGTCGGAATCGGCTCCTCGGGGGGCAGGTCGACGTCGACGTCGATGTCCTCGGAGGACGGTGTGGACGCCTCGGCGGCGTTCGCTGCGCTCGCGGCCAAGGGCTCGATCTTCGGCTGTTCGACACTGACCTTGACAGGCTCCGGCGGCGCCTCTTCCACGACCGGTTTCGCCGCTGCGACGGGCTCTTCGACCGCGATCTGGACGGCTTCGGGCTCGGGGGCCTTGGGCTCTTCGACCACGACCTGGACGGCTTCCGGCTCGGGCGCCTTGGGCTCTTCGATCACGACCTGGACGGCTTCGGGCTCGGGCGCCTTGGGCTCTTCGACCACGACCTGGACGGCCTCGGGCTCGGGCGGCGTCTGGACGACCACCTTGACGGTCTCCGGCTCAGGCAGCGGCATGACCACCTTGACGGTCTCGGGCTCGGACGGCGGCGGTCGCGGCGCTTCGATCGCCACCTTGAGCGTCTCGGGCTCCGGCAAGGCGCGCGCGACCAACTTGATGGTCTCGGGATCGGAGCGCGGCGGCTCGGGCGCCTCGATAGCCAGTTTGGCGGGCTGAGGTCGCGGGTCCCTCAGGACGGTCGGCGGCTCGACCGAGGAGGGCGGCGGCTCCATGATGATCGGCAGTGGCGTCGGTGCGCGCGGCGCGGGCGTCGGGATGGTGGGGTCGGGGGGCACGACGATCCCCGGCAAAACGGGGACAGGACCATCGAAGTCGAGGGCCGTCATCGCCGTCGGAGCTTCCCTGTGGAGGACCGATGCCACGGCCCCTCGCGGGGGTAAGATACCTGGCATGGAAGGCGCCGAAGGGCGACCCGCACTGACCGCATCGCGGAGCGGATAGCGGATCACGGGCTCCGCAGACTTCCAGTCTTTGAAGGTCAGTGTGGCGATCGGCCTCCGTTTGGGCTTCGTGTCGAACACATGGTCGAACACGGCCAGGTTGACGAACTTGCCCTTGGTCTCGCCTTCCACCTCCGAAAGCACGGCGTGCAGGCGATTGCGTAGCAATAGCGCTGCGTCGACCTCCGGTGTGCCGGGCACGACGGCGTACGCCACTTCACGGTAGACGATCCCCGTGTCGCCGCCGGGGGCCTCTTCGCGGCGGGAAACCTCGCGGTGCGGCACGACGTCTCTGGAGGAGGGCGGCGGCGGTGTCGCAATTTCGATGTCGATCTTCGCCATCGGCACCGAGCTCGGCGCGAGGGGAGATTGGAACGAAGGCCGCGTGTTCTCGATCGGCTCGGGGGGAGGGACCGCCCTTCGATCGTCATCCAAAGGCGCGGGCGTCGCGTCGCTCGGCGGCTCGGGCACGATCACGAGCCCCTCCCCGCCGCGCCGCACCGCGTAGTCGAGCCCCCGGCCGGGATCGAGCAACCGCATGACGTCGTCGCCCACCTCGACGGAGACGCGCGCTAGCTCGGCCGGCTCGCCGCGCAGGCGTCGCGCTGCGGAGACGGCGCCGTGCCAACTATCGGCTTCGAGCGTGAGCGTCGCGATGGGTGGGGCGGCGGCGGCGCCGAGCTTCGAGACCTCAATCGACCAGCGCATCAGATTACGGCTCCTGAAATCGAGCTTCGCGAACCAAACAAAAACGCCCCGCGAACGTACCGGGCCGGCCCTTGGGGGTCAAACACCGCACGCATCGCCTTTGCGCATTCTTTGGTCGCGACGCGCGGCCACGCTTCGCCTAAAGGCCCCTCCGTGCTCCGCGACCGCTCGGAAACCCAAGGCCCCGACGCTCCGCCGTCGCTCCTTGAGCGTGTAGCGGCCCTCACGTTAGCCCACGATCGGCTCATTTTTGCGGCCGTCGTGGCCGTTTGCCTGGGTTACGTAGCCTTCGTTTTCTACGGGGCGATGCTGGCGCAAACCGGCGGCGTCTGGTCCGCGCCGCTCGACGACGTGTTCATTCACTTCGACTACGCTCGCGCCACGGCCCGCGGTTATCCCTTCGAGTGGAGCGAGGGAAACGGCTATTCGAGCGGCAACACGAGCCTGCTCTATCCGTTCGTATTGGCTATCGGTTATTGGGTCGGCTTTCGCGGACTGCACATCATCGTCTGGTCGGCCCTGATTGCCATTCTCAGCCTGGCCGTCTTCTTCAACACCACGGCGCGCCTCACAGAGCCCCTCGGTCCCTGGGCCAAATACCTGCTACCGCCCGTCGTGCTCAGCGTAGGAGCCCTCGATTGGTCCCTGTGGAGCGGCATGGAGAACGCCTTTCACCTGGGCGTCTTTGGCCTGACTCTGCGCGCGTTTCATCGCCTCACCGAGGTCAAAGCCGGCCCCACGACCAGCAACAAGCGCGCTTGGATCGCTGGCCTGTGGGGCGTCATGCTCGTCTTGACACGGCCCGAGTCGGTGGTCTGCGTGGCCGCCTTCTCCATCGCCGCGGCGGTCGTCCACGCCAAGGGTCGAAGGCTCGGGAGGGGCGCTGTCGTGCTGTTCGCCACGGCCGCGCCGGGCGCCCTAGCCATCCTGCTGCAGGCGGCTGCGAACAAGCTGTTTACCGGCGAATGGGCCGCTGCCGGGGCCATCACGAAGCTCGCCGTCAATAACCCCTACATGACGCGCGAGGAGATGTGGGAGCAATACAAGTACCTCCTCGAATACGTCTTGAAGCGCAATACAGAGCATCACTTCAGCGAGATCTACCCCATTGGCTATCTGCCCATCGCGCTAGGCATCTTACCGCTCTTCGTGCGCAGTCTGCGGCGCTACGCGCTGGTTTTGTGGGCGCAGGTCATCGGCTGGTCTTTGCTCGTGGCGATGAACGGCCAAGTCCGTTGGCAGAACGAGCGCTACACGATGGCCGCCGTAGCATGGCTGTTGGTCCTCTCCGCCCTCGGCCTAGGCGTGCTTTGGCGGGGCCCCGCTCAAGGCAAGCTCCGTCGTTGGCTTTTCCCGGTTCGCGTCGCTCTGGGGCTCGGCGTGCTCGGCCTCTTCGCCTACGCCCAAGCCCCACGATTTCGCGACCAAGTGTGGTTTTACGCAAGGGCTTCCCGCAATATCCGCGATCAGCACCTCGTGGCCGGTGGCGTGCTGCGAGAGCTGGGCGCCAAACGCGTGCTCGTGGGTGACGCGGGGGCGCTGCTTTATGCATCGGACATCGCGGGTATCGACTTGATAGGTCTGGGTGGCTACCACAACTACCCCTTTGCGCGCGCCAACGTCCACGGCCTCGGCGCCAGCCTCGAGCTGATTGACCACATGCCAAAGGACCAGCGCCCCGACGTGATGGCCATTTACCCGACGTGGTGGGGCGATTTGCCGTCCATCTTCGGCAAGCGCGTGGCGGCCGTGCCTGTGTTCGGCAATGTCATCTGCGGAGGGGCCGAGAAGGTCATTTACAAGGCCAACTGGGGCGCCATGGACGGCAGTGAGCGGCCCCGCTCGCTGCCACCGCAGGTCGTCGTGAGCGATGAGCTCGACGTCGCCGACCTGATCTCCGAGAAAGACCACGACTACGTGTTTCCCCGGCCGGGCATGGGCTTCGTCGGTTACCGCGTGCTGCCCGATCTTCGCGATCGAGGTAGGGACCTCTTCGACGCTGGGCGCTTCATCCCCGAGGGTCAGAGAGAGACTGCCACGCTCCACGCGCCCGAAGGCCCAGCCAGGCTCTTTGTCCGGACGGTCGGAGAGCGTCAAACCCACGTCGAGGTCTATGTCAACGGGCAGCCGGCCGGGCAAATCCATGTGCCCGAGGGAGCCTCTTTCGTAGAGCCCAGCATGCCTCTGCCCCCCCTGCCCCCCGGTCCCTTCGAGCTGACCATCGAGGCCGGCCCCGGGGGGTTTTGGGACGCGCATGTCTGGGTCGTCGTCGGCCCCTGAGTTGGCTATTTTTCCCAGATTTTCTTGAACGCGGCCGCAAAGTGCGCCGCTGCCGTCGCGTCGATCGGATCCCCCGCGCGCCCCGTCGCGCGAATGGCCGTACCGACCACGACGCCGTGCGCTCGCGAGATGCTTTGGAGCGTATCGAGCGTGGCGCCACTAGCCACGATCACAGGCACGTGGGCTGCCGTGAGCACCCTGTCAAGGTCAGTCGTATCAACCCCTCTCCCGGTGCCACTGCCCGTCACCAACACGGCGTCCGCCAGCCCGCGCAGCACGAGATCGTGAGTCTCTTCCTCCAAAGGTCGGGCGGCGAGAGGCGCCGAGTGCTTCACGTCGACATCACACAAGAGCTTCAATTGGCTCAAACCAAGCTCTTTTTTGAGGCGCAGCGTGCTGTGCGCCTGCCCTTGTACGAGGCCCTGGTCCGTGACGCGCGCCCCCACATGCACATTGATGCGCACCATCGTAGCGTCGCACGCGGCCGCGATCGACAAGGCCGCCTGCGCGTCATTGCGGAGCACGTTGACGCACAGCGGAAGCTCGGGCGCCGCCTCGCGGCAGGCCACGGCGCAGGCCGTCATCGCGGCGACCGTGACGGGCGGCACCACGTCGGGAAAAAACGGCGCATCCCCGAAATTTTCGATGACCACCGCGTCGTACCCCGCCTTCTGCAACAGGGCCGCTTCGGAGGCCGCGCGGCGAACGATATCGCGGAACGCGCCCGACGAGCGCGGGCTCCCGGGCAGCGGGGGCAGGTGGATCACGCCGAAAAGGCGGGGAAGACTGTGGTTCATGGGGTAGGCTGCGCGCGTCATGTGGTGGATGTGGATCGTTGGACCTATCGCGGTTGGGCTCATCTATGCGCTTACGACGACGCACGACAAGCGTCGCGCAGCGGACGCCGACCGCTTTCGGCTGGAGGCCCACCTCAAGCTCGTACGAACCCCACCCTCCGAGATCGCCGAAATGTTCGTCGAGGCCGGCGGAGGTAGTCCGATCGGCATCTACGAGGTGCTGCCGAAGGTGGCCTACGCAGGCGTCTTCGAGGCCGACGTCGGCGCGGGCTCCGACCACCAGACCATCGTCATGAGGCTCCAAAACGCCGGCCCCACGTTCGTCGCTCGGCCCCTACCCGTGGTGGATGGCCAGCGCGCGCCGTACACCGGCGTGCCGTTCCCCAAGGACCCCGAGCTGATGGAGCACTGCCTCGTTGAAGGCGCCGAAGAAAAGGCGATTCGAAGCTTTCTCAAGCGACCGCTCCGCGACGCTCTTCTCCAGCACGAAGGTCTTTGGCTTCGCGTCTCGGGCAAACGGATGGCGGTGACCAAATACGGCAAGCTCGACGTCGAGGGTCTGCACGAGCTGCTCGAAGCGGCCGACATCTTCTTCGCCGAGCACGGGCCCGAAGGGGAGCCCTCGCTGCTCTTCGACCCCGAAGACGAAGAGGTCGAGGCGCCCGAGGTCGAGGCGCCCAAGAAGTCAGCCAAGGGTTCGACGACGAAGGCCAAGAAGGGCTGAAAAGCCCATTTGCAGCGTTCTTTTCGTCTCGTGAGCCAGCCCCCCGCGCCGCCGCTTCGTATTCGACCCGACGGCGTGGCGGTCATCACGAGCGATCTCCGCGGGGTGCTGCGCGCGACGTTATCGCCTTCGTTTTTCGATGATTTTGGACGCATCCTCAAGGCGCTCGACGACGATTCGACGATCAAAGCCGCCATCATGAGCTTCGGCGAGCCGGAGAGCGTGCCCCTCGATCTGCGCGCGCTCGAAGTGCCTTCGACCTCGGCCGAGGCTGAGGCCCTTTGCCGGCGGGGCCACGGCGTCGCTTTGACGCTACGCGGCTTGAAAAAGCCCATTGTTGCGGCCCTTCACGGCCCCACCGAGAGCGACGCGCTGGCCCTCGCGTTGGCTTGCCACGCGCGCGTCGCCGCCGACGACCCCGGCACCTTTCTGCGTTTCCCCGAGGTGCGTCTGGGCCTTTTGCCCACGTTGGGCGGCCTGCAAAGCCTCGCGGACAAGGCAGGTTTTCATGCGGCGGTTGCCTTCGGTCTCACAGGCGAGATCCTGCCAACGCACAAGGCAAAAGAGCTTCGAATCGTGGACGATGTGGGCTCCGCGTCCACTCTGGAAGAACGCTGCGCTGCCCTCGCGTTGCGCCTCGCAAGCCGTCCCGAGGGTGCTCTGCGCGCCGCGCGTCTGGGCGCGCTCGACCGCGCAACGTCCGATCGAAACCCCCTGCTCCGCGCGCTCCTTTTCCGGCGAACCTCGAAGAAATTGCGGCAAGCACCCCTCGCGCACTACCCGGCCCCCGCGCGGGCGCTCGACGTGCTTCGAGCCTTCGCTGCCGCGGGGCTCGAGGCCTCCAAAGAGGTCGAGGCCAGGGCCTTCGGCGAGCTCGCCGTGAGCGAGACCGCCCATCGGCTCAGCGAGATCTTCGCCCAGGGGACGTTGCCGCGGCTGCCGGCCGATGCTCCGCCGAGGGCGCCTCGCGTAGAGCTCGTTCGAAGCGCCGATCCGCGAGCGATTTTCGCTCAAAAATACGGCGAAACGCCCTCGATCGTCGCAGTTCAAGAGGACCTCGGCGGCTACACCGCGCGGGTGTTTCGGGCGTACCTCAACGAGGCCGCGCGAATTTCGAACGAGGGCCTGCCCGGGGAGCGCCTGGACGAAGCGTTGACCGCCTGGGGTTGGTCCGTGGGCGCGATGGCGCTCCTCGGTCACATGGAATCGGCGTTGATCGAGCGTTTTGCCCCCGATTGGGCGTCAAGAGGCCTTCGCCGCGAGGTCCCGAGCGACGGCGACCCGACCCCGGAGGCGATCCAGATGCGTTGCGGCCTGGCGTTCGCGAACGAAGCGGCGCGATGTTTCGCCGGCGGCCTGCTCTCAAATCCCCAGGAAGGTGATCTTTTGGCCGTCCTCGGCCTGGGATTTCCACCTTTTCGTGGTGGCCCGTTCCGCTATGTCGACGCCGTCGGCGCCACCGAGATGGTTCGTCGTTTGGAGGCGTTGCGCGCGCGGTTTGGGCCTCGCTTCTCGCCCGCGCCGGTCCTCCTCGACATGGCCCGCGGCGGTCGCCGATTTTACGAGGACGAACGACTGAACCGCTGAGCGGGCAAGAGCATCGCCGTTCTGGACGTAGACAAAACACCCCGAGGCGGGCTCCTTTCGAAGCTCGCCTCGTTTCGGCGGGGTTTTGGCAGCTCAGTTGGCTTGAGCGATGGTCGCGACGACCTGACGATACTCGCTGATCTTGGCGGTGGCGCTGGCGGGCCAGGAGGTGGCGGCGAAACCCGCTTCGACGACCACGCGGTAGGTGTCGGTGCCCGTGCCGGGCTTGGAGAGCGTCTTCGACCAGGTCGACGGCGCCGAGCCCCAGCCGTCCTTCAGCTTGCAACGGTCGACCTCGCCGGGCTTGTTGGAGTCGTACCACTCGCCGTGGCCGGCCGTGGTGACCACGGTGTCCCAGTTGGTGCCGTTCTGCTTGTAGATTTGGATGTTGATCAAGTACTTGCCGCACTTGTCCTTGGGGATGTTGGCGATAGCGTTCGCCCCCGTGTCGCTATCCATGCCCCCAAGCTGGAACTTCCCCGTTTCGATGCTGGCGCTGCTCTTCACCTGAAATTCGACCGAGTAGGCCTTGGTGGGCTTCGCCGCGCTCGTCTTTACGATTTTGGGGCTCGCTTTGCTCAACGTGATGGAGCTGAGCGTGACCTCCGGAGCGAGCGGCGCGACCTTGGCCGAGCCTGAGATCGCCACCTGGGCGTCTGCCGTGGACGCGAAAGGGGCCGCTGCTGCCATCGCCACGACTGCACCCAAAACAACGCTCTTCTTCATGAGTTCTTCCTTTCGGGCTCCAAGCTGGGCCCACCTCGCCGTTCGGCCCAACCGAGCGCGTAAGACGGAGGCCTACTTAGGGCTATTCACTCCTCGACGATCGGATTTTTTATTTCGGATTTGGGATCTCGGTCGCCCCCAAGGACGATGGGGCTCTCGCGCTCCGGATGCTTGCCCCGTTTTTCTGCATAAAAATCGCGTATTTGCTCGAGGTCCTTGGCCATGTCGCCCGTTGGCCAGAAGACGGTCCCGAGCCCTGCGCGCTTTCGACTGTAGTCGAGATAACCAAGAACGATGGGGACCTCGGCGGCCTCGGCAATTCTGTAAAAGCCGGTTTTCCAGCGGGGCGAGATCGAACGGGTTCCCTCGGGCGCAATGACGAGGAGGACGCGCTCTTGCGCGCGAATCGCGTCGGCGACGGCGGCCACGAAGTTGGTGCGTTGGCTGCGGTCGACGGGGACCCCGCCGAGCCAGCGGAAGAAGCTGCCGAACGGCGGCTTGAAGAGGGCGTTTTTTCCAACCCACGCGAAGTCGATACCGAGCACGTAGGCCGTCGCCATGGTGAAGGGCATGTCCCAGTTGGAGGTGTGGGGCGCCGCAACCACGACGGCTTTGGGCACGTCGGGCGCGCCCCCATCGACCTCCCAGCCGAACGCCGCCATCCATGCTCGGCCCACCCAAGAACGCAACGACGAGGGACGGCTGAAGGTGGGTTGCTGCGACATCGGCATCGGAGCGATGTCTCACGGGGCCCCGAAAAATCCGGTCAGGTTTTTGCCATTTCGCGCGGCGGAGGGACGTTTTCGAGGTGGGGATGGAAACAGGCCACCCGGTGGTGGCTGCCGGGAATGACCTCTTCGAGGCGGGGCGACTCGACGTCGCAACGGCCCTTTTCGGCCTGCGAACAGCGGGAAAAATAGGAACAACCGGGGGGCGGGTCGATGGCGCTCGGGGGATCGGCGACGACGGGGAGGGAGGCGCGCGCTTGCGCTTGTCCGGGTGCCGCCGCGAAGAGAGCGCGGGTGTAGGGATGGAAGCGGCGCTTTGCGATTTCGCTTGACGGCCCAACTTCGACCAAGCGCCCCAAGTGCATCACGGCGATGCGGTGGCTCACCCACGAGACGACGCGTAGGTCGTGCGAGATGAACAACATCGCGAGGGACATGGTTTCTTGAAGGTCGGTGAGCAGATTGATGATCTGCGCTTGAACCGACAAATCGAGGGCGCTCACGGGCTCGTCACAAACCAAGAAATCGGGGCCTACGGCGATGGCGCGGGCGATACCCACGCGTTGGCGTTGTCCTCCCGAGAGCTCGTGGGGATAACGGCCCATCATGTCGGCGCGCACGCCGACACGACGCAGGACCTCGGCGACCTTGTCGTCGACCGCGGAACGCGTCTTTGCGAGACCGAAGATCTCGATGCCCTCCGCGACGATTTCTCGCAGCGTCATGCGGGGATTGAGGGAGCCGTAGGGGTCTTGAAAGACGAGCTGCATGCGCTTGCGCAGGGCCCGAAGCTCGGCACCACGCAGGTGGGTGATCTCGCGGCCGTCGAAGGCGATGCGCCCGAACGTTGGCTCGGACAAACGCATCAGGACGCGCGCGAGGGTGCTCTTGCCCGACCCGGACTCGCCCACGAGGCCTAGGGTCTCCCCGCGCCTGACGTAGAAATCGACGCCATCGACCGCGTGCAACAACGACGGCTTCGCGAAGAGACCTCGGCGCAGCGGGTAGAGCTTCGTCAGTCGCTCGACCTGCACGAGGGGTCGACTGGTGGATTTGCTGGTGCTGCTCACGAGCGCGGCTCCCCGCGAGCGTCGTCGCGTTGGGCTACGAAACAGCGGACCTGCGCGCGGTTTTCGCCGTCGCCTACGGGGAGAATGAGGGGTGCCTCGCGGCGACAACGGTCTTCGACTCGGTCGCAACGCGGTGCGAAACGACAGCCGTCAGGGATCGAGCGCATGTCCGGCGCTTCGCCCTCGATGGTCGGGAGGCGGCGACCCGAGCGACCGCGGCGGCGTTGTTCGGCTTGGAGCGGTGGAGAGCAGCCGAGGAGCGCTCGCGTGTAGGGGTGACGCGGTGTTTCGAGGACGACGCGCGCGCTGCCCTGCTCGACCACTTCGCCTGCGTAGAGCACGACGATTTGCTCGCACACCGACGCGACAAGCGTGAGGTCGTGCGCGACGAGCAGCAGGCTGAGCTGGGTCTCGGCGCGTAATTCGGCCAAAAGACCCATGATCTGAGCCTGCGTCATCATGTCGACGGCGGTGGTGGGCTCGTCGGCAATGAGCAACGCGGGGCTGCAGGCAAGGGCCATGGCGATCATGACGCGTTGGCGCATGCCCCCGGAGAGCTCGTGTGGGTAGGCGTCGAAGCGGTCCGCGGGGCGATCGAGCCCGACCCTGCGAAAGAGCGCCAACGTGGCTTCTTTTGCGGCCTTTCGTGACACGTCGCGGTGCAGTCGCAGGGCCTCGACGACCTGCGCGCCCACGGAGTACACAGGGTTGAGCGCGGTCATCGGCTCCTGGAAGATCATCCCGATCGATCCGCCGCGCACGCGCCGCAGCTCTCGCTCGGGGAGGCGCAGAAGATCCTTTCCTTCGAAGAGGATCTCGCCCCGTTCGATGGCGCCCGGCGGGGTCGGAATCAGGCGCAGAATGGAGAATGCGGTGACGCTTTTTCCAGCTCCCGACTCACCCACGAGGCCCACGGTGCTGCCCTTCGGAACCTCGAAGCTTATGCCGTCGAGAGCGCGCACGACGCCGCCGTCGGTGGCGAAGGTCACGACCAAGTCGCGCACGCGAAGCAGCGGTTCGGCTTCGTTGGGCTCGCTCACTTGATGTAGACCTCGAGGCGGGGTCCTTGGCCCGAGCTGGTGCCGAGGTGGAGCGTCGCGCCGTAGGGGTCTTGCGGCTCCACGAGGAGCGCGATGCCGTGATCGTCGGCGCGATGGCGCGACCATGCACGAACGAGCGGCGTTACGTCGACCACAAGCCCAGGGGCCGCGCCGCGTGGCAGCACGGCGCCTTGCGCGGGAACCGTGGTCTTCGGCAGGGTGCTCCAGCGCGTCTCCAAAGACCACGGTTCGAGGATGCGCGCGACGTCGATGCGAATGGGGCGCGACGAAGGCCGCGCGTCGGGGGGACCGTCGACCACGATGAACGCGCTCGTGATTTCCGCGTCCTCGCGCCACGTCGGCTCGAAGCGCAGCAGCAGGGCGGTGGTGCCCTCGACCTCGCGCCCGAGCTTCAATGTCGAGGGCAGCGGGTCGCTTGCTCCGAGGTGCGTGATGACCGCCATTTGGGCGGGAAAAATCAGTTCGCGTTGGGCCGTCGCGGGGGCCCCCTCGGGGAGCTTTGCCGGAAGTTGTGCGTCGTTCGCAGACGAGCACGCTCCGAGCAACGCCCCGAGAATTGGAAGAATCAGCCTTGATTTCAAGGCGAGGTTGCCGAGGTGGGGGGAGTGGTTGCGGGGGGGACACATGCGACGACCGCGCTCGCCGCGCTGGCGCACGGCGGCTCCTTGAGCAGGTCGGGCAAGTACTTTCGAAACGCGAGGCGCACCATCGCGTCGTGCGGCATGGCCTCCTTCGGTCGCTCTTCGGCGACCACGCGACGAACACCCGGCGCCCCTGGATTTTTGCTGGTTTCGGCGCCGAAGCGGCGCTTGAAGTCCGAGACAGGGCGCTTCGACCAGGTGAGCAGTTGGTAGGAGACAACGATGTGCGTCGTGGGTCGCGCTTTCGCCAGGGCGATCGCGAACGCGGGGTCCATGCAGACGTCGATGGCGAGAAGCGCGTGAAGGGGCAGCTTCGATGTCGCGGCCGTCGCCAGGCCGCCGCTATCGTTGCAGCCCCCTCCCGAGTGGCCCGCGACGATCACGCGGCTCGTGTCGATGGTGGCGATGCCCGCGAGACGCGCCTCGGTCAGCGTCACGAAGGTGTCGAGATCGAAGCCCGGCCAGCTCGTCCGCGCGACGCCGATCGCTTCGGGGATCACCGAGCTCGGCGCCGCGATGATGAACGGTTCGGCCCCCTCGGCCTCGATCAGCTCGTCGCTGATGCGGCGTATGTCGCCCTCGTTTCCGCCGCCCATCCAGCGGTTCTTGATGAGGTCCGTGTTGAGGCCGTGGATGAACACCACGAGCGGGCGAGGCTTGCTCGGATCGGCTTGTACCGTTGGGTGGACGTACGCGCGACCCAGGTAGGCCCGAGCGGGCTTGGCGATGTCTTTGCCGTCGTAGGCGAAGTCGTAGCTCTGCCCTGCGAGCGGCGCGGGCTTCGCGCGTGGCTCGGCGTAGGAATTCGTTTGAGCTGCAACAAAAAAGAAGGCCCAGGCGAGGAAGGCGAAGATGGACGGAAAGGGTCGCATCTACGGCTCGGTTTTCGGAGGACCGTCGGGGACCATCGGGGCGTCCGGATTGTACCGGAGCGTGCGCTCGCGTTCGAAGCCCTTCGCGGGGTCCAGGATCTTCACGTCGGCGAAGCGCGCGAGCGAAGGCCCGATCACCTCCGCGTCGCCGGTCACTACGACGACGGCTGCGTTCTCGTCGATGAGGTCGTGGGCTGCGCGGGCCACCATCTCGGGGGTGGTTTGGGAGAGCGCTCGCACGTAGCTCTCGTCGGCGTCGTCGGGGAGGCCGAAGAGGCGCAGCTCGGCGCCGCGAACCGCGTGCTTTTCTAGCGTGCTTCGCGCCATTTCGAGCTCCGCCAACGCGGTCCGCTGGGCCTCCCAGGGGCCGGCGTCGTTTGCGATCGTCGTGCGAACCTGCGCTGTGGCATCGAAGAGCTTTTGGACGGCTTCGGCGGTTGCCAGCTTCGTCACGAGCACTTGCTCGAGCCACGCCGACGGGCTGTTGGCGACGGGTACGAGCGCCGAGCTCGCGGGCCCCATCGACGCCACCTCCTGCGCGATGAGCGCCGCCGCGAGACGCGCGGCGGGCCACCTCGGATCGGCCGCCGTGGGTCCCAGCCAACCCACGGTGACCAGGCTGCTCTCAGCGCCCTTGACGTCCACGATGGTCACCTTGCGTGTGGTCCGCACGTTGGGCTCGGAGAACGAAATGCCCTGAGGCTCGGGGGCCCGCTGGGCGCCCGCCACGCGGTCCGAGACACGCAGGACCTCGTCCGAGCGCACGTCGCCGGCCGCCACGAGCACCATGTTCGAGGGCACGAACATGCGCTTGTGATAGGCCCGAAGCTCGTTGAGGCTGAGCGACTGGAGCTCGGCGGGGTGGGCCTCGAACGACGAGTAGGGGTGACGGCCGAGGGGTTGATCGTAGAGGTCTTCGAACATCACGAGACGCGCCCCGTAGTCGCCGTCGCTCGCTTCGCGCGTGCGCCTCGCTTCGCTGAGGTAGGCCTTGGCCCGCGCGAAATCGGCGGGGCTCGGATCGAGCGTGCGCGCGAGCGAGAGCAGCACGTCTGTGGCTTCGTCGAGCGATTCCCTGGGCGCCGAGAGGCCGAGCACGACGTAGTCGAGCTCGGTGTGCGTGGTGATGGTCGCGCCGATGGCCTCGGCCCGCGCGAGCAAGGCCCGGGATTTGGCGCCCGATCCGCGCTGGAGCAGCTCCGTCGTGAGCACTGCCAGGCCCGTGCGCTCACCGTCGAGGGCGCGGCCTCCGAGCACCACCAAGCGCAGGTCCACCCAGGGCACGGTCGCACTTCGCAGGACCCCGACACGCAGACCGCTTCGAAGCTCGGTCCACGCGATGCGCGGCAGATGCACGTCGAAGAGCGGCGCTGCTTGCGGCGGCGTATCGACGGCTTCGACGCCCGGCACCGCGGGCGCTTCGATCGGCGTCGGCCCTGGCAAGAGGGCACGCCCCGGAGCGCGAGGGGGCGTCGCGGAGGTCGCTTCGTTGCAGCCGAGCGTCGCCGAAATGAGCGCCGCGGACAGCGAGAAGAGAGCCGTTTTCAAGGCGATTTGCGCGGTCACTTGGACTTTCCCGCGCCCTTCTTGGGCGGCCCCTTGCCCTTGGGCGCCTTGGGCTCCGGGCTCGCTTTGGGCTCAGGGCTCGCTTTGGGCGGGCTTGCTTTGGGAGCCGGCTTGGCGGGTTTTTTCTCCGATTTCGGCGGCGGATCGGGCTCCTTCGGCAGGGTCTCCAGAACCGTCGTGCGCTCCTGCGTGAGGTGCGTTGCGACGGCCTTGGCGACCTCGCGCGTGGTCACACGCTCGTAGGCGCTCGCCGCGCTGGCGACGCGTCGCGCATCCCCCTGGGTGATCTCCACATACCCCAGCCACGCGGCCCGGTCCGCCGCGTCGACGAGGCCTGCGATGCGCCGGGCGCGGAGCCGTCGAGCCGCGCGAGTGAGCTCGGCGGCGGTCGGCCCTTGTTGCGCGAGACGCCTGATTTCGCGCTCGATCGTGCGTTCGGCGTTGCTCAGGGGGCCCAGCGTGGCGGGCGTCGCCGCGATCAGCAGCGCGTCTCGGCCCCGGCTGTCCTCGGAGATCGTTGCAGCTCCAACGAAACCCAGCGCGCCGAGGCGCGAGCTGCGGCCCCCCGCGAGGATCTCCGCGCCCACTTCGGCGGCAGCGCGCTCGACAGGATCGGCGGCGCGGAGGGGCCAACCGTACGTGAGCCGAGGCCGTGACGCGTTGGGATCACGGATGACCACCGTGCGCGGCGAGCGTTGCTCAGCGACCTCCACCGTCTCGGACACTTTCGCGGCGGGGCCCGAAAATTCGCCCCAAACGGCCTCGATCCGCTGCAGCGCGTCGTCCGCATCGACGGCCCCCACCACCGTCACCACCAGGTTCGCGGGCGTCACACGCTCGTTCAACAGGGAGCGCGCGTCGAGCTCGAGCGCCCGCTCGCCGCTCTGGAACACGACGCCGAGCACGCGCGCCGCGTCGCTGGTCTCGACGGGCTCGGTCGCCAAGGACAGGTTCGGCTCGCGCGCCTTGCGCATCCGCGCGAGCCCCGCCCACAGCGCCAAATCCAGCTCGTTTTGCGGCACGACGTCGATGATGCCGAGGGCGTCGCGGCGCAGGTCGACCTCGGTTCGGCCCCCACGCGTCCTGATCCACGCGGTCGCGAGCCCTTGATTCAACGTTTGCGCGGCGCTCGCGCCCGCCTCCGCATCGGCCTCGCCGAGCGCGAAGGCCACGCTCACCGCGACGACGGGGCACGTGCCATCGGGGGCGACCACCACGCGCAGACCGTTCGGGAGCGTCGCGCGATGAAGGGCGAGCTCGACGCGCGGAGCCTCGGCGCCCTCGGTTTTTGGCGGGCTTTGAGGGCCTTCGTCGGCCTTCGCCGCGGAGGTCGCGAGCGACAGCACGAGCCCGAGGGCCGCTGCAAAAGGCCGCAGGCCAAACCACATCGTCCCGAGATAGCACGCATCGCCCCGCATCGTTTACGCTGCCGCCCGGAGGACGTGATGCTCGACGTGGATTCGCTGCTCAAGGCCGCCTTGGGATCTTTGATTTTCGCGCTGGTCGGCATCGTGGTCTTCGGCGTGGCCTTCTTTCTGATCGTGAAAATCGCGCCGTTTTCCATCCGAAAAGAGATCGAGGAGGACCAAAACACGGCGCTCGGCATCGTGATTGGCTCGGTGATCCTCGGCCTCGCGTGGATCATCGGCGCGGCGGTCCACGGCTGACGTCGCGGTGAGCGCGCGCTCCGGCCCTTGGATTTGGGGGCGCACGGCCGATCTCATGGCCTTTGTGGTCCCCGCGTTCGTTGCGCTCGCGCTGGCCGTCCTCGCACCGCGGCTCGCGCCGGAGGGCGGCCTGCCCGCCTTCGCTTACGTGGGCCTCGTGCTCCTCGTCGACGTCGCGCATGTGCACGCGATGCTCTTTCGAACCTACTTCGACACCGAGGAGCTCGGGCGCCGGCCCTTGCTTTACGCGGGCGTTCCCTGCATCGCCTACGCCCTCGGCGCCCTGCTTTATGCCCAGTCACCCCTTTGGTTTTGGCGCACGCTGGCCTACGTGGCGGTGTTTCACTTCGTGCGGCAACAGGCGGGTTGGGTCGCGATTTACCGCGCGCGAGCCGGCGAACGTAGCCGACGCGGCCGCCTCCTCGACGACGCCGTGATCTACGCGGCCACCGGGTTCCCGCTGCTCTATTGGCATGTTTCGCCGCCGCGCAGCTTTCAATGGTTCGTCGAGGGGGACTTCGCCCTCGCGCCCTCCTTCGCTCCCCTGCTGGTGCCCGCGGCCGCGCTCTATCTCGGGCTCGTGATAGCTTATGTGCTCTCGGCTCTTCGGGGCCCGCCGAACCCGGGAAAGCACCTGGTGATCGCGACGACGGCGGTGTCGTGGCTGTCGGGGATTGTCCTCTTCGATAGCGATCTGGCCTTTACGGCGACTAACGTGCTGAGCCACGGAATCCCGTACTTCTTCTTGCTCTTCGTCTACTCGAAAGGGCGCGCACGGGAGCGCCCGCGGGGGCTACTGGCATCAATCCTCCGCTTCGGCGTACTTGGCTTCTTGGCCACCGTCGTTGTCCTGGCCTTCCTCGAAGAGGCCCTCTGGGATAGCCTCGTTTGGCACGATAACCCTTGGCTCTTTGGGTCGTGGGACGACGACGGCCTGGCTTCGACGTTCCCGCTCGCGTGGATCGTGCCGCTCCTCGCCCTACCCCAAGCCACGCACTACGTGCTCGACGCGGTCTTGTGGCGCCGCAAAGACACGGGACCTTCTCAGGCACTGGCCCTCGGCTTTCCCTCCTCACCATGAAACACGCTCTCTTCGCCCTGTCGTGCCTCGCAATCGGCTGCTCTGGCGCCGAGCCCAAGGCCGCTCCGCCACCTTCGCTGCCCTCCGCGGAGCCTCCCCCCAAACCCGCCTTCGAGCCCCCCGGTGCCGTGTCTTCGTCCGCGTCCGTGTCCGAGACACCGCCCACCTCGGCGGAGGCGAGCGCGCCTGCCAAGCCCAAGGTGACCTTCCCACCGCCGCCGATTCCAGCGCCCTACCCGCGCACCCAAAAGCCGGGTGATGGAACGTTTGCGCCACTGCCCGAGGGCACGCCAGCCGACGCCGCCGTATTTTACAAAGCCACCGTCCACACCGACCGGGTCAAGCCCCACCCCTACGCCATCGTTGTCGCGTTCTTGGCGGAAAAAGTGCGGGTAGGCCTCGTGGCAGGTACGCAAGATCCGGAGTCCGAAGCGGTCCCGCCCGAGCGCCGAACGGGCCTCGTTCCGTCGGCCGATGTGCCCTCGCTGCTTGCCGTCTGGAATGGAGGTTTCAAACGGCGTCATGGCGAATATGGCATGCGGGTAGGGGCCGACCTGTTCGTGCCGCCCGTGGAAGATGCCTGTACGATTGGGTTGGACGCGGAGGGGCGCGTGCAGGTAGGTCCGTGGGCGTCGCTGTCTGCGGCTGCGCCGTCTTTCGTGGCGTTTCGGCAGACACCGCCCTGTCTGGTGCAGCGTGGGGAGGTCAACCCCGACCTTGCGAAGGAGCACAAACAGCGCACCTGGGGCGCCGCGGAGAAGGGCGAGCGGGACATTCGTCGTTCGGCCTTGGGTCGCGACGAGACAGGGCAGGTGCTTTATTATGGCTTCGGCGACTGGGTGACGGCGACCGATCTCGCGCGGACCCTGCGCGCCGCGGGCGCCACCGACGTCGCAGAGCTCGACGTCAATTGGTCCTACCCACGGTTCTTTTGGTTCGAGCCGGGGCCCGACGGCAGGCCGCAAATCGCCGGCACGTTCGTGCCGAAGATAACCTATTCGGTCAAACGGTATGTGGATAGAGCTTGGGAGAGGGATTTCTTTTACGCCACGCGGCGCTGAGGCGCGTCAGCGCTTGTGCTGACGCAGGACTTCTTCGGCGAGATCGAGCGTGCGCTTGGCGACGACAGGCCAGGTGAAGTTATCGAGCACGTGCTTTTTGCCCTCTTCACCAAAACGCAGGCGCTCTGCTTCGGAGAGGGCCAAATACTTCAGGATGCCGCGTTTCAGCTCTTCCTTCGAGCCCGGCTGCACCACAAAGCCCGTCTTGCCATCGAGCACCATGGTGCGCGCGGCGCCGATGTCCGTGGAGACCACGGGTAGACCGGCGGCCATCGCCTCCAAAATGACGGTCGGCATCCCTTCGAACAGGGAAGGCAGGATGAACGCGCCGGCCTTGGAGAACTGGCGGAACAGCTCGTCGTCCGAGACACCGCCCAGGAATTTGACCCGCGGGTTGCGGCAACGTTGCTTGAGCAGCGGGCCGAGGGGCCCGTCGCCCACCAGAGACACGCCGACGTCGGTGCCGATGAGGTCGTTCATGGCGTCCATGAGGACGTCGGCCCCCTTGTTCGAGTGGAGCCGAGCCGTGAACAAAAACTCTTTGGGTTCGTGAGGAATTTTGGGGTCGAGCTTGCCCAGGATGAAGTCGGGATCGATGGCGTTCGGCAAGGTGATGATGCGGTGCTGCGGGATGTGCAGCCGGTCCGTCAGGATGTCCATCAGCTTGCCGCCCAGGCAAATGACCTTCTCGGCGCCCTTCGCCAGGGTGCGGAAACGGTAGCGGTAGGGGATGTTCTGGAGGTTGTGCTTGAGCCCCTGGGCGAAGAACAGCTCCATGCCGTGGGGGTTCCAGATCAGCGGCAAGCGGCCCCGCTTGTCGACGTAGTCGGCGCAGGTGTGGCCCTGCCCGTAGACGATGTCGAACTTGCCCTTTTCGATCTCGATGGTGGCCGATTTCGCGGCCCGCCGCGTGTGCAGCCAGTGGCGCGTGGGCGGGGGTAAGGGGAGGGAGCGGATCTTGAAATCGAACTCACCTTGCCGCTTCTCGGCGTCGGGCTCGGGCGTGAGCACCACGACGTCGGCGCCGAGCTTCGTCATGTGGGTGGCAAGGAACGTGGAATGCCGTTCGATGCCCCCCACGGTGAGCGGGAAGATGCCTTTTGTGACGAGGGCAATTCTCATTGCGCCAGCTCGCGCTTCAATAGGTCGGCCAGGCCGTCTTCGAACGACCACTTGGGACGCCAGCCCGTGGCTTGCTTGAGGCGCCCGTTGTCGGCCACCAAGTGGGGCCGGTCGGAGGGGCGCATGCGCGCCGGATCTTGCTCGATCGTGATGGTGGTGCCGAGGGCCTTTTCGCACATGGACACGACGTCTCGGACAGTCCACTCCACACCGGTGCCGATGTTGTAGGGCAGGTAGCCGGGGGCCATTTTCTCGGAGAGCGCGTGTAGGCCCGAGGCGATGTCCTCACCGTGGATGTAGTCGCGGGCGGGGTCGAGGTTGCCGAGCTTGAGCGTGCGCGCTCCGGCCGCGAGCTGGCGGATGATCTCCGGGATCAGGTGGGGTTGGGTCTCGTAGGGGCCGTAGACGTTGAACAGGCGCGCTGCCGCGGCGGCCACGCCGGTGCGCAGGTGATAACGCTCCAAGAGGTCTTCGTCGATCCACTTGGTGGTGCCGTAAATGTCGGTCGGCCCCTGGGCGTCGTCTTCGTGGTGCGGCCCGCGTGCGATGGGGTAGACCGCCGCCGAAGAGGCCACGATGACGTGCTCGGGTCGGTAGGTCTCCAGGGCGTCCAACAAATGCCTGGTGCCCGTGCAATTGACATCCACCGCCTCGACGGGGTGTTGATTGCAATAGGGGATGAAGTGGAGGGCCGCGAGGTGGATGACGCGGCGCGGTCGGATTTGCGCGATGGCCTCGGTTACGGCTTTTTTGTCGCGCAAGTCGGCTTTGAAGAGGGGCAAATCGCGGCCGTGAACCTGGAGGTTTTTGTCGCCCACAAACAGGCTGTCGAGGATGGCTGGGACGATGCCACGGGCTAGGGCGAGAGACACGACGTGGGTGCCGACGAAGCCGGCGCCGCCCGTGACAAGCAGCTCGGTGGTGTAAGAGTTCGATGCGCTCATGGGGTTTCCTGCTGGTTTTGCGACGTTGGGGGCTTACTCGCTCTTGCCACCACTTTGGCCAATCCCCCCGAGGAGGGCGTGGCGAAAATAGCCGAGCTGACTCTTGGCAACTTGTTTCACGAGGTCGATCGGGTCTTGGCCGCGCGGGGCCTCGCGTTCGACGAGCTCGCCCGATTCGTAGAGGCTGCGGGTCTTGGTGCGTTGGAGCTTGCCGCTCGATGTCTTTGGCAGGACGCCCGGTGAGAGGGGCACGACGTCATCGACGGTGAGCCCCAAGGCCTGCTGCAGGACCTTCCGAACCTCGGACTTCAAGGCTTGACGCTCGGGGCCCTCGGCGACCGCGGTCTCGAAGGTCAGAATGACACGCTCGCGGTCGCCGCCTGCCTTCATGGTGCCAAAGGCGACCACGTTGCCCTTGCGCACCCCAGGCACCTTCCCGGCCTCCCACTCCAGATCTTGAGGGTAGTAGTTGCGGCCATTGACGATGATGACCTCCTTGCTGCGGCCGCAGATATAGACTCTGCCGTCCGCGAGGTAGCCGAGGTCACCCGTGCGGAGCCAGCCGCCCGCGAAGGCCTTCTCGGTGAGGGGCGCGTCGTTCCAGTATCCTTGCTTCACGCTCGGCCCGCGGATGCGGAGCTGCACCACGGCGCGATCGCCGAGGGGCTGGCTGCTCTCGTCGTCGTCCGGCGAGAAGACCGAGATC
>CAYLJT010000009.1:25733-28975 GCA_964383995.1 uncultured Polyangiaceae bacterium | reverse complement strand
CGTGTGGGTCATGGGCAGGGTACCGGTGCTCCGTTCTCGGTGCACGATGTTGCCGTGCATCCTGGGAGCTGCGCGCCGGGACCCAGGTCACCAGCATAGACGCCCGTTCCACGCGAGGTGCACTGGCCGGAGTCGTCGGTGTAGAAGGCTCCAACGATCTCTTCCGTGGTCGCGTCGATGAGATGACCGATGGAAGGATTTTCGGCAACCGCCACGATCAGGCGGCGATTGCATGCAGCGAACTCGGTCACCCACTCGTAGTCGATATAGCCATTTCCGAACGGGCCGGTTCCAGGCTCGTAGGGGTAGACGCACAAGAAGCACTCGAGAGAGACCTGGTAACTGTCGCCAAGGAGAGGGCTACAGGCGCACCCGCACTCCTCGTGCCATCCACCGCTCGCTGCTTGTGCACCGCCACCGCCAATCCCCACGGCGTCCGGCGAGTGTCCACCGTCGGCTAGATTGCCCCCCGCGCCGCCGGCTCCGGCATCCGATGCTCCAGCACCGCTGCTGCCATCGGTTCCGCATGCGGCAATCGCACAGACGCCCACCAGCGAGCTAAAGGCAAATACGACCACGCGCTGCGAGAACTGGCCTATTACCATGAGGACATCTTGCCAGATCGCAACGGCCTTTTCAACGACTCGGGCAGCGGCGTGTCGACTGGGTCTTTTCGGAACGAGCCGCTGGCGAAGCCGGCCAGCTCCATGCGCTATTCCTGACGGTCGGATCCAGCGAGCTCAGACCTCATCATCAAGCTCCTGGACGATCGTGCGACCTCTGGGGCCCTTAGACGGCGCCGCCAAGAAACCCGGTCATGCCTGTAAGGACTAGCGTCACACTCGGCCCGTCCGCACAACGGCTGACCGCAGAACCGCGACGCCCGTCGACCGCCCGACGTGCGGTGGCGAATGGAACGGAGATTCATGAAGACTTCTTCGAGACCGCGTTTCTTCCGGAGTTCGCCTCGCACAACAGCCCATCGACATGGAGAATGCCTTCTTCGGACGACTGCATATTTCCACAAGGCTCGGCGGGGTAACCGTCGATTGCCTGTTGCTCCCCTCACACCAGGCTCGAAGCTCGGACATTCGCCCGCCGACCATTGACAATCAACACCGGCCAAAGGCACGATGCCTATATGGCCTCACCGCGCCTCGTTGCCTGTGCTTCCTGTGGTTGTCACGCGCTCGCTGCGGAGGCCCGCTGCACCCACTGCGATGCGCCGCTCCGGCGGCCCGACGGTAGCTTTGAAGTCACGAAAGTCGCGCTTTTCCTCGGCATCGCGGCCCTGGCGGCTCCCCTCGCCTGCAGCGGATCGGCGTCTAGCTCAGGCGGCGGGGGCGGTGGAGGCGACGGCGGCGGGAGCACCACCGGCGGAGGCACCAGCAACAACACGACCGCAAGCGTGACTACCTCTACGACCAACGCGGTTACGTCATCGACCGTCTCGACCTACGCCACGAGCGTCACGACAACTAGCACCTCCAGCGGCACCTGCGACAGCGGCGGCGACTGCGGGGACTCCTCCTTTGGCTGCATCGCCTGCGCGCTCTCCACCCTCTGCGCGGACGTTTACGACGCTTGCGCCTCAGAGCAGCTCTGTATCGATTTCTCAACGTGCTCCAACGCTTGCGCCGACCAGGCCTGTTACGATCAATGCGTGGCAGACAACCCCCTAGGCGCCGACCTATACGACGCCCTGCTCAACTGCATCCTGTGCGAGGCGTGCTACTTCGACTGCGACGGTGCGTCGGCCGGCTGCCCTTGATGGGATCTCGAAAATCTCGTGTCCGTCACCGCCCGTGATACACTCGAGGCATGTCAACGCGCTCAAGCTCGCCATTTGGCTCGGACGCAGCCTTGCGGGGGATGATCGCCGGCCACCGGCGGGCCGCGGCAGCGGATCGTGGATCGGCGCGGCTACCTACCGCGGAGCAGGCGTTCGAAGCAGCGATGGATCTGTGGTCGCTTTGCCCCGAGCTACTCGACGTCCCTATGGACCACGTCCGACTGCGGGAGGTCGAGGAGACTCGGCAGGCGTGGAAGAAGCTCAGGCAGGCGCTTCTTAGGTGAGCATGCCTCGAAGAACGACGTCGAAGCGGCCCGCCGCGGCGATTGAGAGCGCCCTACGCGCTGTGGCCAAAGCGCTGGCGGGCTTCCCGCAACCAGGAATGATCATCGGTGGGATTGCGGTAATTGCCCGAGGCGTCGCACGATTGACGAAAGACATTGATGCCACGATTCCGGGCGCCAATGCCGACTTGAACGAAGTGGTATCGACGCTTACACGGCGCAAGATCCTACCGCGCATTGCAAACGCCGTGAGTTTCGCGCAAGGGAGCAACGTGCTCTTGCTCCGTCATGAGCCCTCGGGCGTGGACGTCGACTTGAGCCTGGCGTGGCTGCCATTCGAGCTCGACGCCATCAGGGCCGCGGAGGAGGCTTCGATACATGGTATGCGGATTCGAGTGCCGACCGTCGAGGACCTTGTTGTATACAAGATTGTAGCCTGGCGTCCCCAGGACCAGCAAGACGTCGAAAGGCTCGTAGCTCTCCACGGTACGAGCATGAATCTCGATCGGGTGCGCCACCTTGCGGCGCAAGTCGCGGCGGCGCTGGATGACCCAGATCGGGTCGATGAGCTCGAACGGGTTCTCGTACAAGCAACGAAGGAAGGATCGTCTCACCTGGCAAGGCTGCATGGAACGCAGGATCCAAAATCCGAGGATCCCGGTAGACGAAACGTCAAGGGATCGAAAGACGCAGGGCGAAAGCGGCCGAAGAGAGGACCTCGGCCAAGGGACTGACGACGTCGCCAGTCTTGAGGTCCCGGCCTCAGTCTGCCAGCGGACGTCTTGCGTGTCTGCTGCGGGCCACCAGCCATGACTGGCAATCGAAGGCGCGGGACCGTGTCCGTGAAAACGCATTCGAAATCGGCGTGCCAGGCCCAGCCCCTCGAAAACCAAAGGTCGAACCTTCCAAACACCGGAGCCCCGGTCAACCCCGCACAACGGCCCACTGACCTGGAAAGCCTTCGAACAACTGCCAATCTCCAAACGCGCTCCACGGCGTCCGCTTCGATTGTGCCTGTTGCTCGCCTCACGCCAGGCTCGAAGCTCGGACATTCTCCGCCGACCATTGACAATCAACACCGGCCAAAGGCACAATGACTCTATGGCCTCACCGCGCCTCGTTGCTTGTGCTTCCTGTGGTTGTCACGCGCTCGCTTCGGAGGCCCT